>JBCCUY010000219.1:0-6146 GCA_039196145.1 Bacteroidota bacterium | reverse complement strand
TTTATGTCCACCTGTCCCGGCAGCATAAGCCTTGGCCTGTGCCAATCCCTTCCCTTCCGGGTCGTTTTCCGGGTGCACTGCAATAAGGGTCGGAACCCCAAATCCTCTCTTATACTCCTCCCGCACTTCTGAACCAGGGCTTTTTGGGGCGACCATTATAACAGTTAAATCCTCACGTACCTGCATACCTTCTTCCACAATGTTAAAACCATGCGAATATGAAAGCGTGGCTCCTTTTTTCATTAATGGCATAACGGCGCTCACCACATTTGTATGCTGTTTGTCCGGCGTAAGGTTGATGACCAAATCAGCGGTAGGAATCAAATCTTCATACGTTCCTACATTGAAATTGTTTTCCTTGGCATTTTTAAAGGATTGACGTTCCTCTTTGATGGCTGCCTCCCTAAGGGCATAGGAAATATCCAATCCCGAATCGCGCATGTTAAGACCTTGGTTAAGTCCTTGGGCCCCGCAGCCTACGATTACAATCTTCTTTCCCTTTAGGGCTGTAACGCCATCTGCAAATTCGCCAGCTTCCATAAACCGGCATTTTCCCAATTGGGTCAATTGATCTCGAAGCGATAGCGTATTAAAGTAATTTGTCATCTTGGTTTTTATTAAGTGCTATTTATTGATTTTGAAATTCTGCTAAAATATTTGTAATTGGCATTGTAGCCTTGGTCACTGCAATCCTGCCCGACCGTACAAACTGCATGATACCATAGGGTTCCAGTGCATCATGCATTTCATCTATCTCATGACGTCTCCCTGTTTTGGCCAACACAAAGAAGTCCCGGGCCACTGTGACAATCTGGGAATTGCTCTCTTTTATGATATTTTGAATTTGCCGTTCATCGAACAGTAAATCCGAAGCAATCTTGAACAAGGCGGACTCCTGATAGATGGTATCGTCATCGGTATGATAATACGCCTTGATCACCTCAATTTGTTTTTCAATCTGCCCTACGATCTTACGTGCCCAATCTTCCGTTGAATAAATCACTATAGTGAATTTGGAAACATGTTCAATCTCTGATTTAGAAACATTTAAGCTTTCTATATTAATGTGTCTCTTTAAGAATATTCCTGATATTCTATTCAACAGTCCTACATTGTTTTCCGAATAAACGGAAATGGTGTACCATTGTTTTTCCATGCTTATTTTATTTTGACGGCCACTATTACTCCAGTGGACCAATCCATTTTTGTTAGTACAAAATCCTCCCTTTGCTCCAAGGTATCAACCAAGGATTCCACATGCTTTTCGTGTCCATCTGGCCAGTTGGGCTGTGCTTTCATATCATCAATCACATAATACCCTCCTGTTTTCACTAAAGACAATGCCTTATCCAGAACACTATATTTTCCGGGCCATGCATCCGCAAATATCAAATCGAAACCGTCACCCGAATATGCATTGAGCCAGATCTCCCCATCGCAACAAAAAAGTTCTAGTCTATCATGCTTGGAAAAGAAATCTTTCGCGATATCAATCAAATCTGCATCGTTATCCAAACTTGTTACTCGTGAGTTCACATCCATTCCATCCAAAATCCAAGCAAGTGATAAACCCATTCCGGTGCCCAACTCCAAGAAACTTCCTCCAGGTTTTGAGGCTACCAAGGTTTTGAGAAGTGTTCCAATGTAAAGGTCAGAGGGCATGGTAAATCCAATTTCCTTTGACTTGGAAATCAAATCAGAATACAACTCGGGCGTATCTAAAATATTGGCCTGGTCCATCTACTTCAATCGAATATCTGAAACTGAGGCCCCCGAAGGAATCATAGGAAATACATTATCTTCCTTCTCCACCCGCACCTCCAAAAAGTAGGGGTTCTTGGAAGCTATCATTTCTTCCACGGCATCCTTAAGTTCCGAACGTTCTGTTACTCTTCTTGATTGGATATGGTACCCTTCCGCGATTTTTACAAAATCCGGGTTGGTCATCACCGTTGACGCATAGCGGCTTTCAAAGAACAATTCTTGCCACTGTCTTACCATGCCCAAATGATCGTTGTTGAGGACCACTATTTTTACAGGAACGTTATGTTGGAAAATAACCCCAAGTTCTTGAATGGTCATTTGATAACCACCATCACCAATAATTGCCACCACCTCGCGTTCCATGGCACCCATTTTGGCCCCAATAGCCGCGGGTAAGGCAAACCCCATGGTTCCCAAGCCACCAGAGGTGATATTACTTTTGGTTTGTTTGAACTTGGCATATCTGCATGCAATCATCTGATGCTGCCCAACATCCGTTACAATAACCGCCTTATGTTCAGAAGCTATGTTGATTTGTTCAATTACCTCACCCATGGTTAACCCATTCTTGGAAGGTGTAATGTCCTTCTTAATTACTGTATCGTACTCTATTTGATACTTTTTATCAAATTCACCTCTCCACTCAGTGTGCTCATTCTTATTGACCAAAGGCAGTAAAAGACCTAGTTTCTCCTTCGCATTACCTAGAACAGCAACATCTGCCTTAACATTTTTATTGATTTCCGCGGGGTCTATTTCAAAATGAATGACCTTGGCCTGCTTGGCATAGGTATCCAGACTTCCAGTAACCCTGTCATCAAAGCGCATTCCTATGGCAATAAGCACATCGCATTCATTAGTAAGCACGTTGGGGCCGTAATTTCCGTGCATCCCAACCATACCAACGTTCAAAGGATGACTCGTATCCATTCCCGATAATCCCAAAATGGTCCACGCGGCAGGGATTCCTGCTTTTTCCACCAACGCTTTCAATTCGTCTTCGGCCTCACCCAGAATGATTCCTTGACCAAACACAATGTAGGGTCTCTTGGCATTATTTATCAATTCCGCAGCTTGCACCAGCGCATTTTGGTTGGGTTTGGGAATTGGATTATAGCTTCGTACACCAGTGCACTTCTCATAAATAAAGTCGAGCTCATCAAACTGGGCATTTTTGGTAATATCAACCAAAACAGGGCCGGGTCTGCCGGATCGGGCAATGTAAAATGCCTTGGCCATAATTTCTGGAATCTCACTGGCCTTAGTCACCTGGTAATTCCATTTGGTAACCGGAGTTGAAATTCCCACAATATCCGTTTCCTGAAATGCATCCGAGCCCAACAAGTGTCGTGGTACCTGACCCGTAATACACACCATTGGGGTGGAATCTATCTGCGCATCTGCCAATCCCGTGACCAAATTGGTCGCTCCTGGGCCGGAGGTGGCCATGGCAACACCCACTTTACCGCTTACCCTGGCATAGCCTTGGGCCGCATGGGTGGCACCTTGCTCATGTCGAGTGAGAATATGCGTTAATCTGTCCTGAAACTTGTAGAGTTCGTCATATACTGGCATAATGGCGCCTCCCGGGTAGCCATAAATAAGGTCTACTCCTTCGGCCAACAAGCAATGTATTATAGCTTCAGCCCCACTTATCCGAATGGTCTTGTCCGTTTTGTTTTCTTTCTTTTTTAAAGTTTCCGTACTCATAATGTCAACTTTGAATGATGAGATTCCTGCATTGGCAGAAACGACATTTTTAGTATTTATCCGTAACGCATCCCTCTGAAGCTGATGCTACAGATCTTGCGTACTTGTACAATATCCCTTTTGTAAATTTTAATGGTGGAGCTTGCCATTTGGCTCTTCTTCGTTCCATTTCCTCATCAGAAATATTTAGGGTGATAGAATTGTCCAAAGCGCTAATGGTAATTAAATCACCTGTCTCCACAAGGGCAATGGCTCCTCCTTCTTGCGCTTCCGGAGTTACATGGCCCACTACAAAACCATGGGTTCCTCCAGAAAAACGGCCATCCGTAATCAGTGCAACCGATTTTCCCAAACCGGCTCCCATAATCATGGATGTAGGCTTTAGCATTTCGGGCATACCAGGACCTCCTTTTGGTCCTACATAGCGAATAACAACCACATTCCCCTTTTCAACTTCTCCATTTGATATGCCTTCATTGGCCTCAGGTTCGCTATCATAAACCACAGCTTTTCCTTCAAACTTTAAGCCTTCTTTACCGGATATCTTTGCCACAGCCCCTTCTTCTGCCAAATTTCCTCTAAGTATTTGCAGATTTCCTGAAGATTTCAAAGCCTTGTCCACGCTGTATAGTAAATCTTGTTCTTCAAATTCCATGGCTTCAACATCTTCCAGGTTTTCAGCCAAGGTCTTACCGGTCACTGTCATACAGTCCCCATGCAAAAAGCCTTGTTCCAACAAATACTTCATAATTTTTGGGGTTCCACCAATACCATGGACATCTTCCATGAGGTATTTTCCCGAAGGCTTTAAATCACCTATAAGGGGCGTTCTATCACTTATTCGTTGAAAGTCCTCCAAGGTAAATTCAATATCCGCCGCATAGGCAATTGCCAAATAATGCAATACCGCATTAGTTGAACCGCCAAGGGCATTGACCAAGGTGATGGCGTTTTCAATGGATTTTTTTGTCACAATGTCTTTTGGCTTTAAATCTAGCTCCAAAAGATTTTTGATGGCCAAAGCAGTACGTTCCGCCTCCGAAAGCTTGTTGGGATTGACCGCTGGAATGGATGAATTATATGGTAGAGCCATACCCATACACTCTATGGAAGAGGCCATGGTATTTGCCGTGTACATTCCGCCACACGCACCGGCCCCAGGAATTGCCCTTTTGATAATTTCCTTATATTCAGCTTCATCAATTTCCCCGGCAATTTTCTGTCCCAACGCTTCAAACGCGGATACAATATTCAGCTTCCGTCCGTTATAATTTCCTGAAGCAACACTGCCACCGTATACCATAATGGATGGCCTGTTAAGCCTGAGCATAGCTATGATGGCTCCGGGCATATTTTTATCGCATCCAACCACGCCGATCAATGCATCATAGGACATACCGTTCATCACAGTTTCCATGGAGTCCGCAATAATATCCCTAGAAGCCAATGAATATTTCATGCCCGGTGTTCCCATGGAAATACCATCGGATACTCCAATTGTACCGAACGTCAACCCCACTTGTCCTGTTTGGTTAACGTGCTTTTTTATTTCCTGCGCTATCCCATTTAAGTGCATATTACAGGGATTGCCATCGTAACCTGTGCTACCAATGGCAATTTGCGCCTTTTTCATATCCTCCTCCTTTAAACCTGTGGCATACAACATAGCTTGCGATGCCGGTTGCGAAGGGTTTTGGGTTACGTTTTTACTATGCTTGTTTAGTTCCATTATTAATTTTCTTCGAAAAACGGAGTCCTATTGAATTTACTATAGTATCCAAAGATATATGTTTCCAAACCTCCATATTTTTAACAGTTTTTGGGCTTATAAAGCCATTTAAATTAATAGTCAGTTATCTACATGATTATCAATAACTTAAATACATATACAATCCCATATTCATTTCTTTTCCAAGGCATAAAAAAAGGCCTGTATCTTTTGGGATACAGGCCTTTTTAATCAATAGCAAATCTGTATCACTCCATGGCTGGACCAATAATGACGACGCTAATGACTAAATTTTGTCTTTTCATACTTCAAGTGTACAAAAAAAGATAGTAAATACCAAGATGAACCAAAAATTCCTAAATCAATTTAAAATTGATAGAGTCTCCAAATTTCCTTTGGGCCAATAGACCTATTGCCTCTTCTGAAAGCTGTAAGATTCTAGGGTACCCTCCAGTGGTCTGCCCGTCTTTCATAAGAATAATCAAACGGCCGGCTGGCGTGAACTGGACCGTACCGGGCAGCGTTCCCGAGGTAAGCATGGAGTATTTATGCCCTGAAAGCAATTCAGCAAGCTGATAGGCCATTCTGTTGTTCTTCTCAGAAACTGTAAAGGGCTGGGCGAACAAAGCGGCTAATTGTGAATCTGATAACAAGGAAAATTCTGGGCCCCTAAATACTTCAAGTTCGTTTTGATGGAACTTATTTTCAACTTTTAGCCCAGATAAGGCCGGTTCGAATGCAACAGTTTCTTCATAGTGGAGCTCATCGCCATCTTTCAAACATTTTTTCTGAGTTATGGGGATATATTGCGACCTACTTCCCAAAACAACAGGGGTTTCCAATCCACCTTTGATTGCCATGTAGCTTCTAAATCCATTTTCCATTTTGCCATAAGACAAAATATCCCCCTTACCGATTTTTAATACTTGATATTGCGATACGG
>JBCCUY010000218.1:0-6161 GCA_039196145.1 Bacteroidota bacterium | reverse complement strand
TCGGCTTTTAGGATGTTTGCATTTTGATAGGCATCAGTATTGGTATAATACACCAAGATCTGATCGGGTTTATCAGGGATTTCCTCATAAGGCAAAACCATGCCCATTTTAGTGTTTATGGCATAGTTGGAGGCTTTATCGCTCAGATTGACTTGATCGGAAAGCGGGTGGCAGAAGGGGCCTTTGGACCATTGCGCAATGAAATCCTCATCAACAACGGCCAAATCGTGCATGGAGACCCAGCCTTTGTAGTATGGGCTAGCCACATAGCTCCACTGTTTGTCTATAGACGTGTGGACAATCAGGACGGGTGTATTCGCCCATAGCATCGTTTCTTGAAAATAATCAAACGGAAACCCTTCTCCGGCCTTTGAGTATCTATCGAATCCAGGTTTATCTGATGGAATCCTTCTAAGATTGGTATGGGATATGGTAATCCCCTTTTTCAGGAAATTGGGGAAGCTTTCTGTATTAATATTCGCTACGATTTCTTCCCGCTGCCATTTTTTGTGTAGCTTTTTGTTTTCACCATACCACTCATCATCTTTTAGATAGTTGTCCAAATAGGACAATTCCTTTCCCGGAAGCAACTCTAATTCAGTTGATAAATTCTCAGCGGTGATGTTCCATGGTGCAAAAAAACTCTCTAGAAATTCTTTTTGGAGCGTGTCTGGAACTTGAATATTCCCAGTGGGGTATTCAATAGCATCGTAAGCGTATGTTTTAATTGGAACGCTTACATTTTCTTTATCTGTTTCTTTACAGCCAAGGATGCCAAGGCAGCAAAAAAAGATAAAACCCGAAAGGACTCTCATACTCATTCTAAGACTTGTGTTGTTGGACAATACTATGGGCCAACCGCACCGCTTGAATATTTCTGTTACTTTAGTTTTTGCCAGCGGTAACTTGTGGGATATCTTTTGTTTGTTCATTTATTTTTTGAATGTCTTCAGCTACGATTCGGTTCAATGTGGCTTGTGCTGCACCAACCTCTCCCTTTAACTGCTCCAATCTTGAGCGTTGAGGTTGTGTTGGTTTGGCAGTTGCACTATTAACTGCCCTCAATACGGAACGGACTTCTTCGCGTAGTCTTGGTCGTTGCCTATAAGTCATAGCTGGTGGTGGTCTTTTTAAAATATCATCTTTTAGTGCTGAGACGCTCTTTAAGGCCTCATCTATGGCGTTATGCAGAGTATTGTCCGAATTACCCTTGTGGTTTTGTTCCAGCTTTTTCTTTAACGCTCCCAGTTGGGTTAAGTAAGTGTCGGTGTCGTTAATCAGTGTATGGGTCTTGGATAACAGTTCTCGAAGCTCAAGTGCAAGCTGTGTTTTGGACGCATACGAAGCTTGGTCCAATTCTATCCTTGGGTCGGAGCGAACCTCGATAGGTGTTTCCAACACCGTCCCATTTATCTTCAACCGGGCCGTGTATGTCCCTGGAACCACCAAAGGATGGATGGGTCCAGAAAAGAATCCTTCTCCCGGGTCATTTTTTAACTTAGCAGCAGCTTCATGCCCCAAATCCCAAACCACTCGGTTTACGCCCGCCGTTGCGGTGGAATCCGTCAACGTTCGGATGACCTTTCCAGTAGCATCGGCAATTTCAATCACTGGCATTGTTTTTTCCTTTTTTGCTAAATAGTAGTTGATGTTGGCACCAAAATCCGGGTTCTTGGCTTTGTAATGGCGATCACCTAGGTTTTCAATTCGCCAAAATAGGTGCCATAAAGTAGACTGTCGAACAGGAAAAACGTGGGTAGATTTTCCTTGGGTATCTGCCATTTCCTGAAGGGGCCGGATATCATCCAAAATCCAGGCACCTCTTCCATGTGTACCAACAATCAAATCCCGGTCTCTGGCTTGAATCCGTAGATCTCTTACTGATACATTGGGCAAATTATTGTTGATTTTGCTCCAGGAACGGCCTTTGTTCCAGCTCATGAAAATTCCATGTTCCATGCCAGCGTAGACGATGTTGGGGTTGTTTGGGTCCTGCCGTACAACCTTGACATAATCATCCTGGGGAAGACCATCGCTTATCTTGGTCCAAGTTCTACCGTAGTCGGTGGTCATAAACGCGTAAGGTTTAAAGTCATCCATTCTATGCTGATCAACGGTCACAAATGCAGTGCCTGCATCGTGTTCGGAAGCATGTATTTTGGCAACCCATGCGAAGGCGGGCAGTCCTTTAATGCGGTCTTTGAGATTGGTCCACGTTGTCCCTCCATCTCTGGTGAGCTGCACGTTTCCATCATCCGTACCTACCCAAATAACACCTTTTTCCACTGGGGATTCGTCAATGTACAGAATGGAGCAATGGAATTCCGCGGCGGTATTATCCTGATAGATTTCCCCACCTGAGGTTCTTTGTTTGGATTTATCGTTGGTGGTAAGATCCCCACTGATTTCCTCCCAGGAATTCCCACGATCCGTCGATTTAAAAACCACATTGCCACCAAAATACACCGTGTTGGGGTCGTGGGGTGAAATTACGATGGGGGAGTCCCAGTTAAAGCGGTATTTGTGATCTTCAATGGCATCACCGGCCGATCCAATAATTTTAGGATATGGATGGATATTACGAACATTTCCATGGCGGGAATCCACATGAAAAATCACCCCGCCTTGCAAATTCGCGTAGACCTCATGCTCGCTCCCAGGAATGGGAACTGCATAGTAACCATCGCCATAGGCCAAACCTTTCCAGTGCCTTTTTAATATGCCCGCTGTGTACAAGGAGTTACTTGGGCCTACCCAGGTTCCATTGTCCTGCAGCCCTCCATAAATATTGTATGGGTCTTTGTTGTCTATAAAGATTTGATAAAATTGGGAGAGCTCCACATTATTGATGATTTCCCAACTATCACCACCATCGTAGGACACTTGAAATCCTCCGTCGCTTCCATTTAGTATGCGATTGGAATTGGTGGGGTCTATCCAAAGGGCTTGATGGTCTCCGTGCACGGTTTTGGCAATTTGTTCCCAAGTTTTACCACCATCTTCAGATCGACTTAGCCTTCCAGAGATTGAAAAAAGAATATCTGGATTATTGGGGTCTACCCGCACATCACTATAATAAAAGGGACGAAAGTTAATGTTGGGGTCATCATTGACCATGGTCCAACTGTCCCCCCGGTCTTCCGATCGGAAAGCTGTACCACCTCCTTGGAACTCGGTCATCAAATAAATGATATTGGGCTTACTTTTGGCTATGTGGATGCCTGGGCGTGCCATGGGCGTTTTTGGAAGACCTTTCATGATTTTTTTCCAGGTCTCCCCACCGTCCATGGTCCGGTAAATAGCTGTATTTTTCCCTCCGTCATCAAATCGCCAAGGCTTTCTTCTAAAAGTCCACATGCCTGCGTACATAACTCGGTGGTTGCTGGGTTCCATGGCAATATCCGCACAGCCGGTATCCTCATCTATGTAGAGTATTTTCTCCCAATTTTTTCCGCCATCCGTGGTTTTGAAAACACCTCTTTCCGGGTTGGGGCCCCATTCCTTCCCAAGAGCACACACGCAGGCCACATCAGGGTTGGTTGGGTCCACCACAATTCGTTTTATCCGTTCAGTTTCCTTTAGACCCAGGTGTGTCCAGTTTTTACCGGCATCTACAGAACGGTATACACCCCAACCGTAGCCAACACTGTTCCTAGGGTCACCTTCTCCTGTACCTACCCACAAAACGTTGTGGTCAGATGGCGCTATAGTAAGCGCTCCGATCGAGTAGGCCCGCTGCCCTTCAAAAATAGGAGTGAAGTCAACCCCTCCATTGGTGGTCTTAAAGATGCCACCATCCGCACCAGAAACGTAGAATGTACTTGGGTCTCCTGGGATACCGTCAATGTCGGTTACCCGGCCTCCCATGTTGGCCGGACCTATCGCTCTCCATTCATAGGATTTGAGTGCATCGGCATAGCTGTTGTTTTGGGAAAAGCCTAGGGTGATACCTAAGACTGTGCAAACCAGTGACAGGAATTGGGAATGTTTCATGATTATAGGAATTAGCTGATCGTTAAAGACCAACAAATTAGCTAAAATCCCAAAATTTCCGAACAGCAGATCGATATTATTTTTTGCCCAAAAGCAAAAAATCCTGTGAGCCGCGATTGCTTAGGAAGAGATCTTTAACACCATCTCCATTAAAATCCATAAAATCGATATCAAAGCCTCGACCTTTGATATGGGCAGGAAGTACATCATGGGTTGCTTCACTAAACTTTCCTTTTCCATTATTGATATAGACACTAAAGGAAGCCATGCCATCAAATTTAGCTCCGTTGGTATTTCCGGTCATAATATCTTGATCCCCGTCATGGTCTATATCCAAAAAGGCCACTCCAAAGCATCGGTTATCATCTTTGGGCAAATGTGAGCTGGTAACATCCGTGAAGTATCCTTTTCCGTCATTTAGGAGTAATCTATTTTGTCTTATGGCATTTGGTACAAACGCTTGGACGTTTCCATATAAAATATCCAGGTCGCCGTCACCATCAACATCGGCCATCACCACCTCACGGGTTTCCTCTGGGGCCTCCTTATAGGGCAATCGAGAAGAAGATTGGTCTTTAAAGAACCCCTTCCCATCATTGATTAGAATTCGATTGGCATCTTCATTGCCCACAAGAACGTCTTGGTCTCCATCATTGTCTACATCGCTTAGCGTAAGGTCTTGTGTCACGTCCACAAATGGACCCAATCGTTCCATGGTTTCCTCTTTGAAATGCCCCTCTCCGTCATTTATAAGTACCGTATTTTGCCCATTGTTGCCAATCATTATATCTGGAAAGCCATCCGTATTAATGTCAAAAACCACAACAGAATTGGAAGTTCCCGTAACGGGTATTCTATCTCCGCCATCAGAGAAAGTGCCATCGCCATTGCTCAAATAAAGTTCATTGGTCTTGTCGTCCTCGCTGACCACAATAATGTCCAAATCCCCATCCATGTCAAAGTCGGCTATGCCGATATCTTCGCTGTCATGGTCTATTTGTGGTATTCGGGAAGTGCTTTCATTGGTGAATTTTCCCTTTCCATCGTTGATCAATAAAATGTTGGGTCTGTGCTCGTTGGCAATAAGGATGTCCAAATCCCCATCCTGATCCAGGTCTGCAATTCCCGCATCCATGGAAAGACGTTGCAAATCCTCAAAGGGAAGATGGGTGGTGGTAACATCGACATAAAGGGAATTTGTTGTGTCAACATTTTGAAGGTTTTGCCCTTGGATAGTTTGGAGAAGTCCAATACTTAAACAAATGAGGATTACTGCTCGTTTCATGGGAGTATTTTTATAGGCTTTTGCGAATTTAAGCTATTTTGATTCCTACTTGATCATTGCAATTCTTACATTTATAGGATTAAAATCTATTGAAAATGAAACTACTATCCACCTATGTTTTGTTGGCAGCAATGGTCCTTGGCTTTTCGTGCAAACAAAAAAAAGAGACTGAAAGCAAGCCAGAACCACTGGCGGTAAAAGTTAAGGGAATGGAGGTCGAGTATGCTTCCGATTCCACAAATTTGAAGGGTTACATCGCTTATGATGAGAACAAAACGGAAAAACGACCCGGCGTACTAATTATACATGAATGGTGGGGCCATAATGATTATGTAAGGGAAAGGGCAGATATGTTGGCCGAACTGGGCTATACCGCTATTGCTGTGGATATGTATGGGGATGGCAAGCTGGCGGACCATCCGGATGATGCTGGAAAGTTTGCCATGAGCGTATTCACTAACCTACCTGAGGCCAAAGCACGTTTCAATGCGGCCGTAAACCTCTTAAAACAACAGGAATCTGTTGATGCGGAGAAAATTGCTGCCATTGGGTATTGTTTTGGTGGGAGTGTGGCCTTGACCATGGCCAATAGCGGTGCGGACCTTGATGCCGTTGCGGCCTTTCATAGTGGAGTGGGGTTACCCATACCGCCAAATAAAGACCTCAAAGCTAGGGTATTGGTTTGCAATGGAGCAGATGATCCCTTTATCAGTCCAGAATCCATTACTGCCTTTACTACCGCAATGGATTCCATTGGAGCCAAGTATGAGTACATCTCATACCCTGGCGTAAAACATAGTTTTACTTCCAAGGCGGCAGATGCCAACGGGGAAAAATTTCAATTGCCTCTGGCCTACGATGCGGGAGCAGATCAAAAATCCTG
>JBCCUY010000217.1:0-6171 GCA_039196145.1 Bacteroidota bacterium | reverse complement strand
GTCCCCCCGTGCCTGGGTTTGGGTTGAGCGCATTTGGGGTGTAAGTAAATAATAGGGTCCAGTACTTTTGCGACGTTTGCGTCCGCAGCAGCCTGCAAAACTGTTTTGGTACAAAATGACCCATACCAAATCATTGCCCGATGCCATTTGGGTTATGGAATGTTCCACAAACGCCCTGGTGTCATCCACCTGGGACGGAGGTTCATCCAAAGGCAGGTATTGGATAACATCTTTATCAAAACCCTCAAAAATATCTTGGACATAGTCCAGATGAATAGGCGTTAGCGTGATGTCTTCACTAATATGGTGTTCCATGTCCATAGGGGGTTGGCGAAATGTTAATAGGTACTTCGCCAAAACCTAAGGTAATGGATCTATTTGGAAAAATTAGCTTTTGGTAGGATTTACCCAAACTCCAGCACTGATTTCACGGTTGCCCCCTGCTTTTTTAAGGCCTTGGTATTCTTCTCAAGGAGTTTTCGGGCAGCTTTGTTGATCCTTTTGGTACCAAGTACCTTCCATTTTTCTGGGGAGGTCTCAAAATTGGACTTGAACAGTTTTTGGGACAAATCCCGGATTACACAATAGTTTGCTGCCTGATGCCCATTTTCGCTTTCCTTGTTGGCATTTCTGGCGAAAAAAATGATCAAGTTATAAAGAGTATCCTGCGCTAAGCTTAGTTCGGTGAGTTTTGCACGGTATTCCAAATCCGCTGACTCCAGGTCTGGCCATAGAGGTTTGTCCGCGAAATGACGGGCTTCATGGGCCAAGTAGCTTATCCTGAAATTTTCACTTTCTACATCATAGGCCTTTTTTACACAGTAAATACCTTCCTCCTCTGTCCAGCCCCCTGGGTGGTGTGCACCCAGGGTAGCGTACTCCATCCAACCCAAAGTGGCAAAATCTTCCATAAAAAAGACGGTGACCTCCTGCATTTCACCCCTGCCCAAATCCACCTTGTAAACCTTTGCGGTTTGCTTTTTCCAGACCATAAGATCAATGAGCCGACCTTGGTAAGTAACCTCATCGGTAGTATATAATTCCTTTGCACGAATGTAATCCCGCAGAAAATAGCCCAAACTGTCACGGGTCACTTTTTTACCACGAACGGGAGGGTAATTTTTCATTAGGAAGGGCACCACATTGCCACCCAAATCCCGCTCAAAGTTACCAGTCGGGTCCAAGAGGGATTTTCGCCAATAGCTTTTGAAGTATGAAATTAAAGTTTCCATTTCTGATTCAGGGGTTGATGCCTCCGCATCCCTATCCCCTTTGAACCGGGCTTCAAAATCAGATTTGAATTTTTGATCTTTGGCCGCTAAGCCATCCACTTCCAACAGGGGAAAAACAGGAGAAACATTTGCATCCATGCCATAGGCATAGATTTGGTCATAGGGGAGGGCTCTCGGTTCTTGTTGCGCTGAAACTCCTGCTAACAGGAACATAAGAAAGGTACAAAGGGTTCTATTTCTTGCAGACATATTTCGTGATTTGATTGATATCACAAAAATCAATCACAATCAGCTGAAGAAATTGTACCAGATTAACTATTTAGGATTTTACGGAAACGGTTGGGTGAAATGCCATAGGTTATTTTAAAAGAACGGATAAAATGGGCATCGTCAAAAAAGCCGTTGGCAAAGGAAACATCCGAGATGGACTGCTGGGTGCTTGATAGCAGATACACAGCGTTATGCAATTTGGATTTAAGTTGAAATTCTCCAATGGTGATTCCCTTTTCAGCCTTAAAGGCGCGGGCCATATATACGGGATGTACATGAATACGTTCCGACAGCGAAGCCAAGGAATGAAATTGGGTCAGCTCATGTTTTAGAATGCGCTCCACTTTGTCAACCCAAGATTTAGAATGAACTCTAGTTTGATTCGGGCTAATGGTACACAGCCAATCCAAGATCAATTCAGTGCTGAGATCGGCGTTGTAATCAATCTTAAAATTCAACAACAGTTTGTAGAGGGAAGGGAAGGCCGTTTTGTTGAAATGAATATGGGTCTTAGGCAATTCCACATCCCAATCCAGCTGTTCTTGCCAACCTTTTTTGAATTCGATATTGAAACAAGTGGCGGAATCCTCCAAAAAGGTGTTTTGATGGCACCACGAAGTAGGCCGGAACAGCACATCCGAAGTCTTTACCAATTGGGTTGAGCCGTTGATGCGCTCCAAATAACTGCCCGAAGTCAACACACTGACATAACTATTGTCGTGATAATGGTCCTCCAAGATACTTTCAGGGGAATAGGCCGTTAAGCTAAGCTTAAACAGCTCGTTTTCCCGTGCATCCAGATATTCGCCAAAATAGGTGCCTTCCTTGAGGTTGAGCATACCAAGTTTGCTGTTTCAATTGCTTAAAGGTAGGAAACAATTATATGGTAAAGCGTTTTACCCTTCCTCCGGTAACCAAAGACAGTGGACAATAAGGAAAGCCTTCCGATTTGGAAGGCTGATTATCAATATTTCACGGTAGGGTAATGACCTTAATTTAGGAATCTGTGTATGGCCAAATTTGCATTGTCTTGATAACTCGTGTTGCCCAAATCCTGAAAAATACTGGCTTGGTCCACAATGGGCCCGGTAAGTACCCCTTCCTTGCTTCCGTAGAAACCACCACTTTTTAGCGAGGTGTTGGCAATTCCGTCCACAAAGCGTTGCGCTCCTTTGCTCAAACTATGTGAGAGACCCATCAAGGGCATAAAAATGGGCATGCCAATGTACTTGAACATAAAGCGCTTGATAAAGGGTAGGTCATCAAAACCTTGTGTGCCCCTTGTTCCTCCGGGACTCATGGAAATAAACCGAAGGTTCGGGTTTTTCCGAGCCACGGAGGACATCCACAAAGTACCCCCGTATTTGATCATACCATACACTTGCATAGGGTCAAAATCATTGCCAAAATAGGTGCCGTCAAAAATGGAGGCGAACTCCTCAACAGACGAATCTTTTAAATCAGGGCGTTTCATTCCCATTTTCTTGATACCTCTTGCAGCTTCAGAGCTGGCAAAAAGCGCCACATTTTTCAGTTTGTCTGCTTGTAGCAGTTCTTCCAACAAAACTACATGTCCCAAAAGATTGGTAGCCGTAATCTTTGTGACCCCATCTTTGGTTAGTTGCTCCGGATTTTTACCACCTGTGCCTCCCGCATTCATAATCAGGGCGTCTATAGGTTCGTTAAGTTCGTTTACGGCTCTTTTAACGGAATTGGTATCGGACACATCCATAATCACGATCTCAAAAATGGATCGTCCGGTTGATGCTTTCAAAGACTCCTTGGCAGCCTTAGCTTTCTGTGGGTTTCTACAGGCGAGGTAGATTTTTTCCGTTTCGGGTTTTAAGGCAAGCTGCCTTGCTGTTTCCTTGCCAATTCCTGCATTGGCCCCTGTGATCAATATCGTCTTATTCATGATTTTGTTTTTTAGATGAAACTTTATGGATTTTTGGGTTGGTACACTTTGAATAGGATGGCACCAACAATGCCCAAAATGAATTCCAGCCCTGTGGCTTTTACCAAGCCATCCACTGGCATACCATCTATCAAAATGCTGATGGCCCGACCAAGGCCTAAGGCCAAAAAGAGGGTGGTTACGATTAAACTGGAAGTAAAGGTGAGTCTTTTGACAAAGGCACCGATAAGGCTGATCAGTGCGATGGCCAAAATTAATGTGCTGGAGGCACGTAGATCGTTTAAAGTGTTGATATCTCCGGCGATGTCAATTCCAGCACCGCTTTTCATTTCTACTGGCATGGCAAGCGTGGCTCCGCCGATAAAGGTGAGCAATAGGCCCGAGACAATCAGATAGGCCTTTAAAACTTTGGATTTTTTCATGACTTTGTACTTTGTTTTTGTTGGGAACAAAGTACCGTAATGGATCAGGGGACATTGTCACGAATCAGCTCAAAGACTTCTCATTTTGGTTCAGACGGTAGTCCGATGGGGATTTGCCAAGGAAAGCGCTAAAATTTCGGTTAAAAGTGGCCAAGGAATCAAAGCCTACATCAAAAGCGATATCGGAAACACGCAAGCTGTTGGACCGGAGCAATTCTGCTGCCCGCTCCACCTTTTTTCTGTTGATGTACTTTTTGGGACTTTCGTTAAAGACCTCATTGAACTTGCGTTTGAAGGAAGATATGCTCAGATGGCAAAGCGCGGCCAATTCCTCCAAGGACAGATTGGCGTATAGATTGTTTTGGATGGTGGTCTTGAAAGCAACCTCGTGGGGTTTAAAAAGCGCCGCAAGGAAATCCAGTTGGGAGGGTGCCTGTTCCGATTTTGAAACGAGCAACACAAATTCCTTCAATTTCGTCTTTACAATGCTTTCATCCGCCAGTTCAGGATTTTCCAGCAAAATGTTGATGCTGTCCCGATAGTTTTCCAGCAAACGATCTATTTGAACCTGCTTTAGGTTGTAGGATACTGAATGTTGGGAACTGGACAGGTCAAACTCAAACAACTCCTTGATCAAGGAGGGATATATAAAAACGCCTACGGAATCCACCCCTTCGTTGCAGACCTTTTTGTTATCGGTGGGTTCAAAAAAGTAATTGAGGCATTTGGCCAGCATGCCCACACTTTTGTTCAGTTTAAGATAGTCATCCGAAGATCTAACGGCCACCTCGCCTTGGTTCACAAACATAAAACAGGCCTCGTCCTCCACATAGTGCTTTAGTGTTCGGTTAAAATAAGGCATACTTAGTCTGATAAACACTATGCGGTCCCTATATTTTATAACTTGCTCCTTGAATTCCATTTAACTTGCAGGGTTCAGCTGAAGACGATTTTTACCAAAAATAGGAATGTTCTTGAGTTTAATACAACAAGGGTTTAACTGTCCGTTACGGCAATCATCTTTTTAAGCATGGATATTTGCCCTAGATGGTAGTAGCAGTGTTCTATGGTGCCATTGATATTTCGGTGGTAGGGGCCATATTTTTCGTCCACAAAGGGCTGATCCAAAGTGCTGTCCGGTAGTTGGGCCACTTCTCGGACAAAGGTCTCGGAATTTTCCAGAAACTCGTTTCGCAACTTTTCCCAATCGGCTTGAGAGGTAATGGGCGGAAGATCAAAACTGTATTTATCCCGAATCTCGAGTGGCCCGCCCTGGAGTACCGATATCAATCCTCCAAGATAATAGTTGATGTGGAAGGTGAGCGCCGCTATGGTGTTGAGGTTTCCCACCTTTTGTGTGGCCTCTTCCCAGCTGAGGTTCTCCAGTTGTGCCTTGCAATTGGTGTTGGCCACCCAACGCCCATCCAACAGTACCTCCTGTATTCTATTGGCGAGTTCTTTGGTTCTTTCCATCCTCGGTTTCTTATTGAATTTGGTTTCCACCTACCAAAGTACATTTTTCGAAACCAAAAAGAAACTGGATTAGATTCCCTGAATATAAAAAAAGGCTTGTTGTGAATTGTCCGTCATCAAAATCCGGAAGTCCTCTTCCGAAACCAGGGTACCACCCAAACTTTGAATTTTATCTCTTGTTTTAGTTAGATTTTCCACCCCAAAGCTGCAGACCCAATATTCGTACTTGCCCTTATCCGCGTTGGACATTTCCATAAGGTCGGCGATGTGTTCGTCCTCACTGTTCCAGATGTGATAGGTTCCATAATCTTGCTCCTCAAACCGCCAATCAAAAATACCCTCATAAAAAGGGATCACCTTGGCCGCGTTGGATACATGGAGTTCGTTCCAAATGAGGGTGCCGGGTTGGTTCAGGGTTCGGGTGTGGGTGAGTTGGTCGCCTTCGTACACGGTAAAGCCCGCGCCTTGCGGGTCACGGATCAGGGCCACCTTGCCCATGGCACTTTCCTCCACCATTTCCACGATGCCGCCCAGCTTTCGGGCCTTTTCCACGGTCTGGGCCACGCTGCTTACCTGAATATAGGACATCCAAAAGTGGGGCATTTGCATCTGTTTAAACTTTTCCGGGGTTTCGTATAGGCCGCAGATTTCCTGTTCGCCCTGGTAGGCGGAGTAGTACCCATTAGACTCATAAAAGTTCCAGCCAAAGGCAGCCTCGTAAAAGGCCATGGTCTCTTTTGGGGTGTAGGTAGAAAGGTCTGCGAAGATAAAATTGTTTGGTTTCACGGGATTAAAATTAGCCATTGTTTTGGCATGGAGTAAGGTTAGGCAAAAAATGACCGCCAAACTTTTAATAGCC
>JBCCUY010000216.1:0-6181 GCA_039196145.1 Bacteroidota bacterium | reverse complement strand
ATCATCTTTTTCAAAAATGACCTGGTCTTTAAAGGTCTTAAAAGCAATATTGTTGGCGCCAAGTAATTCAATTATGGATTGATCACGGTTTTGTGCGTAAGGTTCATAATCGTGGTTGGTGTATACGTAGGATATCTCAAATTGTTGAATGAGTTCTTTAAAAACCTCTTGGGGTTTTCCTTTATAAAAAGCTAGTCCGCTTTTGTGCTTTGTTTTAAGTTCATCATTGATTTTTTGAAGACAACCGTAAAAAAAGGAAACACGAGCGTCTTGTTTGGGAAGTTTATGAAGTATTTCAGTATCAAAAATAAAGATAGGCAGTACAGGACAATGACTGTTTAGTGCATGGTACAAAGCCACATTGTCGTCGAGTCTAAGGTCTCGCCTAAACCAGAAAATGGAAACGGGCCCGATCATAGAATTGTGATATAGCTAGGTATTATGAGCTTCCTAGACAGGTTTCAGTGTCAAATGGCTGTTTTCAGCAATGTTGGGAACGAATAATTGTTTGAGTTGTCGTTCGCGATACTCGAAAATTTGCTCCAGTTGCCGCTTTACAAAAAGCGAATGCGCCATTCTACCTAAAATCCCTAACGGCAATTTATAATCGATGATATCTTCCATTTCAACCCCGGTTCCCTTTTCGACAATAAAGTGTTTGTGATGCCACAAGTCATAGGGTCCAAAACGTTGTTCATCAACAAAATATTCACCTTCCCTTACATGTGTAATTTCAGTAACCCATTTGGTACTATAAAACGGAAAGGGTCTCACAATGTACTGGATGATCTGACCAGGATACATTTTCTTTTCCGCACCTGAAATGATGTTGAATCCCATGTGGTCTGGGGTAATGGTCGCCAAGTTTTTAGGGTTGGATAAAAAGTCCCATGCCTCTTTTTTGGAAATGGGCAAATACTGTTTTTTATGTAATCGATAAATTTTCATGTCTTACAAAGATAAATAATGTTTAACTAATAATAAAAAATATTAAACAAAAATAAAGACTTCTTTTGAGTGTTTCGTTTTAAGTGTTTCTTAACAATCGCAACTTCCCTTTATATTTAGTTTTGTTTCACTAACAAATTTAAAACACCATTTTCATGAAAAAATTAGCATTATTTGTGTTTGTAGCCCTTCTTTCTGTTTCCATGGAAGCACAGCTGCAGACGCCTCAACCCAGTCCATCATCCAAACTTAAGCAGACCGTTGGTCTTACGGAAGTGGTGGTGGAATATGCCCGACCTTCTATGCGTGGAAGAAAGATATTTGGAGATTTGGTTCCCTACGGTAATCTATGGAGAACAGGAGCTAACCAAAATACAAAAGTCACTTTTAGCGATGATGTTACAGTTGATGGTCAAGAGATGAAAGCAGGAACGTATGCCTTGTATACCAAACCTGGAGAGTCTTCTTGGGAAGTGATTTTCTATGCGGACGCTAGCAACTGGGGTACTCCGCGGGAATGGGATGACAGTAAAGTAGCTGCAAAAACTACTGTTGAAGCGTACCAAATGCCTATGGCTGTTGAGACCTTTACCATTACAATTGATGACTTGCACAACAACGGAGCTACCTTAGGTATGATTTGGGAAAACGCCTATGTAGGTGTCAAGTTTGAAGTCCCAACTTTGGCCAAGGCCCAGAAAAGCATCGACGCCGTGATGGCAGGCCCTGGGGCGAATGAATATTATTCGGCAGCTTCTTATTACTATGAGGAAGGGAAGGATTTAGAGAAGGCCAAAGAATGGATTGATAAGGCTGTGGAAATGCGACCAGAAGCATTTTGGGTGATGAGAAGACAATCTTTGATCTATGCCAAATTGGGTGATAAAAAGGGAGCCATAGAGGCCGCTAAACAATCTATGAAAGTTGCCGAAGAGGCTGGGAACTCTGATTATGTAGAGCTGAACAAAAAATCTCTTAAAGAATGGGGAGCACTATAAAGCTTCAAATCTTGTAAAAATTCCGACCCACGCGTTTGCGTGGGTTTTTTATGCTTTGATTGGTGGCTTTCTTAGAAATCCGTCAAAACTTTCGATGATTATGGCCAAGATAATGACCAAACCACACCCAAATGCATTGAGCCATAAATAGGACATCCAGTCCAGATACCAACCTATAATTACTATGACCTGGGTGGCCAGGGCCGCCACAAATACAGCATTTCCCTTTACAAACTTGAAGAAGAACGCCAATAGGAAGATACCTAGAACATTACCATAGAAAATGGACCCAATAATGTTGACTAACTGGATAAGGTTATCGAAAAGGTTTGCCACGCAAGCAATCAATATCGCCAGAACACCCCAAATCAAGGTGAAGCCTTTGGTGGCCCATAGGTAATGTTTTTCGTCTTTTTCTGCTGTGTTATTCCTCTTATACAAATCGAGTGCCGTGATGGTACCAAGCGCATTTAGCTCGGAAGCTGTGGACGACATGGCGGCAGAGAGGATTACAGCTAATAAGAGGCCAATTAAACCAGCAGGGAGATTGTCCAAGATAAAATGGATAAAAACATAGTCCTTGTCATTAGTTTCTACCGAGTTATCTGCTTTGGCTATGAGGGACTTGGCCGCATCCCGGTTAGCTCTTTCCCTCTGGTTAATTTTTAGAATATCCAGTTCTGCCTGTTGTATGGCGTTATATTCCTTGAGGCTCAAAGCTGTTGAAAATGCTTCTTGGGCCTTTTTCTTTTCCTGTTCCAAAGCCACATGACCTTCTTCCAGAATACGGTAATCTTCGGCATATTCCGAGTTTTGAATTGCTTCGGCAGCGGCAGGATTAAAGTTTATGGGGGAGTGGTTGTATTGGTAAAAAACGAAGACCATCGCACCTACCAAAAGGATGAAAAATTGCATGGGGATTTTCAAAATCCCATTGAAAATAAGCCCTAATTGGCTTTCGCGAACAGATTCTCCCGAGAGGTAACGTTGCACCTGACTTTGGTCGGTCCCAAAATACGCGAGGGCCAAAAAGAATCCACCTGTTATCCCACTCCAAAAAGTGTAGCGGTTATTGGTGTCCAAGCTAAAATCCAAAATTTGTAGTTTGTTGTTGGCACCAGCTATTTTCAATGCTTCGCCAAAGGACACCCCGTTAGGCAGGGAACCTAATATGAAAAAGAAAGCAAAGAACATGCCCACCATAATGATGAACATTTGCTGCTTTTGTGTAACACTGACCGCCTTAGTGCCACCGGAAACGGTGTATAGAATCACCAAAATTCCTATGATGATGTTAAGGGTACGTAAATCCCAGCCTAGTACCGCTGAGAGAATTATGGACGGAGCAAAAATCGTTATCCCCGCTGCCAATCCCCGCTGAATTAAAAACAAAATAGCGGTTAAGGTCCGGGTTTTAAGGTCGAACCTTCCTTCGAGCATTTCATAAGCCGTATAAACTTTAAGCTTACGATAGATTGGAATAAAGACCAAACAGATGACAATCATCGCCATGGGAAGCCCAAAGTAAAACTGCACAAATCCCAGACCGTCATGGAATGCCTGTCCCGGTGTTGATAGAAAAGTTATGGCACTGGCCTGTGTTGCCATTACGGAGAGACCGATGGTCCACCATTTGGCATCATTTCCCCCCATCACATAATCCTCAACATTTTTACTGCCCTTGGTTTTCCAAACACCGTAGCCAACTATAAACAGCAGGGTGCTGCCCAGGACTATCCAATCTAATATCCCCATTAAGGTCTAGTTATTTAGCATCATTATGAAGTAGAAAATCAAAATGTAAATGGCATTTAACAGTAATACAATGGTGTATTCCCTTTTCCATACCAATTTACTTTGCATACTATCCTTTGACATTGCTTTCTTTTTTCACTTCGCTTTTTCCAATGGACAACATGTTGGCGAAAAGTTTGTACGCTCCGGAAACTCCTGCAGGAAGTTCCCTGAAAAAGCTTAGTCCCGTGTAAATGTAGTGGCCATTGCCATATGGTGCCACCAAGAGACTTCCTTCTTTAGCGGTTTCACCTTCATCGGTCATGGAGAGCACCGGAGTAAATTCCTGACTCCATTCCTTTGGAAAATAAAGTCCACGCTCCTGTACCCATCCATCAAAGTCACTTTCCTGGATGGTGTTGGGAAAGTTGACCAAAGAATGGTCATTGGCAATAATATTTACGCTGGCCGTCTCATCCGTAACCCTATCCCGTGACAGGGTAAGGTCGTAGGGTGCAATATTTTCAAATTGTTTGCTCCATCTTCCGGCCGTGTTGTACTGTACGATCATATTACCGCCATTTTCCACGTACTCGAAGAGCAGGGGCTGTTTAAATTTTAAAGATTCCACCACATTGTAGGCCCTTATTCCAACCACTATGGCATCATATTTATCCAAAGACCCACTTTGAATGTCCTTAGGGTCGATGATATGGACCTGATAGCCTATCTGTTTTAGACTCTCGGGAACTTTATCCCCCGCGCCCATGATGTAGCCAATATGTTCCCCGGATTTCTGAATGTTCATCCTCACCACCTTGGCCTTGGCGGGCAACAGTATGGACTGTTTTGGAATGTGGTCGTAGACGATTTCAACCAACTCTTTATCAAATTCATTTCCATTAAGTGTAACGATGGAGGTAATATTCCCTTCACTATCATTTGACGGTGGTGTTACCTGAAAAGTTACGGCTTGTTCTTGTCCTTTTTGGACTATGGAAAAGGAGGCGTTTTCAGGCAGTACCGTCCAGCCCTCGGGATGCTCCAAATGCACGGTTCCGGAAACGTTGTTTTTACCTGCTCGTACCTGCACTAATACCTCACGCGGTTGGGCATCACTAAAAATCATGACCTCTTCGGCAATCTTGGAAGTAGCCGGGGGAAGTACCGCAAAGGGTTCATACAACTCACCTTTATCAGGTTTGGAATATCTATGGATCACGGGTTTTGCAAAGTCTATCTGATAGCCATCGAAATCCAGGGAGAAAGTAGCGTGAAAGACACTTGGAGTTTCAGGTTTCCCTATCATTTCTTGTTCGTTCACCACGTACATGCCCAAACTACCGGGTTCATCTAGCCAATAGGGACTGGAACTGGTAGCATCTGCAGGAATATCGAAATCCAAGCTTAAGTTTTCCTTTTTGTTATTGGTCAAGGTTAGATCAGGGGTCAATTTGGAAGTCACTCCAGTGACCGTAATTTCCTTTAGCCCAATTTGCTGTGGACTTCTATTCACCACTTCAATATTCAGTTTGGCAGTATCCCCGGGAGTAGTGGAACCTGATTCGGTGCTAACTTCCATATAGAGTCCTGCACAGTCTAGAATAAGTTCCCTCAATTCCTCCGATTTAAGTGTTTTCCAATGATTATCGTCAATCTGTTGTAGGAGTTGGTAGGCCTTTACCAAATCGGGCAAATGTTGGGAGGGATCGCTAAAATTGAAGTTCGATTCCACACCTTCCAGAATCTTACCAATAGCTTCGCCACCTTCTACCCGGGTCCATGTGGTGTTTATACCATCAAAAAGATTATTGGAGGTGGGCATGTCTCCTTTCAACAATTCCACATATTCGTCCTGCGACCCTCTAGTGGTCAGTCTGCCGAATCCCTGGCAAAGGTGCTGGCTACTGGCCATGGATGCAATTTCATTATTGGAAAGTCCCAGTTCAGGATAGTAAACCCCAATATCCAGTTTCAGCATCTTGGATTTGTCCGCCTTTTCAAAATTTTCCCTACTACCATAAAACCACCAAGAGGTATTAAAAAAAATACGTTTGGGCTGCCAGGTCGAGGTTAACTGAAGTTGTTCAGGATACTTATTGGCATCACCGGCCAGATCAAAGGCCTCCACGCTCAACATCGCCGAGGTGGTATGGTGTCCGTGTGTTGTGCCTGGGGTTCTATGATCAAAACGGTTTACGATCACATCGGGTTTAAGTTTTCTAATGGCCCAAACCACATCGGCAAGTACTTTGTCCTCATCCCAAATGGTAAGTGTCTCTTTGGGATGTTTGGAATAACCAAAATCATTGGCTCTGGAAAACCATTGTTCCCCACCATCCACACGCCGTGCCGCAAGCAACTCTTGAGTTCGCAGAACCCCCAATAATTCTCTTAACTCAGACCCTATTAAATTCTGGCCACCATCACCACGTGTAAGCGAAAGGTACGCGGTTCGCGCCTTATCATGATTGGATAGATAGGAAATTAAACGAGTGTTT
>JBCCUY010000215.1:0-6182 GCA_039196145.1 Bacteroidota bacterium | reverse complement strand
ATAGAACCCAGCAGGTTGAGTTTTATGAAAAAAGGTTGACATTTGGATTAAAATACGACCTATTTAAAAAATAATAGCCTCGAAAGCCACCTTCGGGTGGCTTTTATCTTAAACCAAGAATGAAATGCGTATAATAATTCTCCTGATACTTAGCTCACGATTACTTTTAGGTTGTCATACCAAAAGCACTTTAACTCCTATTGCTCCGGATGTTGTTACGGAAACCACCATTAATGATACGGACGATCCCGCAATTTGGGTAAACCCCCTAGATGCTTCAAAAAGTATTGTATTTGGGACGGACAAGGAGACCAACGGGGGAGTGTATGCCTTTGATCTTGATGGTAAGATTATTGAAAGCAAAACCATCAGAAATATTCAACGGCCTAACAATGTGGATGTGGAATACGGGTTTAAACTGAATGACTCGGTCTTTGTAGATATTTTGGCCTTTACCGAGCGCGAAAAGCAACAAATACGCCTGTTTAGTATCCCCGATATGAAACCTTTGGACGGTGGGGGATTCCGCGTATTTGAAGACGTTTCCAATTTAGGGCAACGGTTGCCTATGGGAATTAGTTTGTACAAATCGCCCTTGGACTCCGCCATCTATGCCATCGTAGGAAGAAAGACAGGCCCTACGGCAGATTATTTATACCAATACAAACTCAATTCCGATTCCGGGGTTGTAAAGGCAGATTTGGTCCGAAAATTTGGAAAATTTAGTGGGGAAAAAGAAATCGAGGCGATCGCCGTGGATGATGAAAAAGGATATATCTATTATTCGGATGAGGGTGTTTGTATCCGGAAGTATTATGCCGAACCTTCCAAAGGAAAAGAAGAGTTAAGCTGCTTTGGCGGGGAGCATTTTTTAGTAGATATCGAAGGGATTGCAATTGCAAACTATCCAAAAGGAAAGGGCCATATCATTGTTTCAAACCAACAACTGGGGGAGTTCAACATATTCTCGCGAGAGGACAATACGTTTGACAAAGCAGTTAATCTGGGAACACTCCAAACAGATGGTTGTGAAGTGGTAACCGTGCCTTTGGGTTCCAAATTTCCCAACGGATTGTTTGTTTCCATGAATGATGAAAAGAATTTCTTCTATCATGATTTGGGCAAATTTCTAGAACGTCCAGAATAAGTTTAAAAACGCAGCTTCCGTTTTCGGGCCGAAATTTCCCAAGAATCCACTTTTTTTCCATCGGAAATGACGGAGACCTCATCGTGCAGGTTGATGGTTGGGCAAATGTGATAGGGAACTCCGTACAGCACATCTCCAACTTGAAGTTTATCCCAGTTGGAAACCTTTACGACCCCATGCTCCTCACTTTGCGATAGGAGTTCATAATTATCGAGATTGAGAAACTTAACCCGTTTGTAAATGGGGTTTTCCGCTGCCACTGACTTATGGCCCAAATCCAGGGTAATAATACCTTCAGCTGGTTTGGAAATGACCCGGGTTACCAAAAGAGCTGCATAGCTGAACGACTGTTCGGTTAGTTTTTCCCCATAACCCCAATCCCAGAGTACACAGGTTCCTGGACTTGTGATCCGATCTTGGTTTAAAAGATGGGAAGTGAAGGAGGGTGTCCCTCCACAAATCATTTCTAGGGTAGGATGTTGTGTTTTCAGATGATTAAAAAACTGGGTTATTTTGATGAATCCATCCTCAATCTTCTGTCTACGAAGCTCAAAATTTGTATCTCGAAGATGACCGTCGTACACATGGAATCCCAAAAATTCCAAGTTGAGGAGGGACAGAATAAATTGCACTAGCTTTTCCAAGCTTTCCCCTACCTGAATCCCGGAACGGTTCATGCCATTGTTGATATCGATATACACCCCAATAGTAAGGTCTTGGTCCTGTGCCAACTGGTTAAGGAGTCGCGACGTATTTTCGGTATCGACCAAGGTTGAAAACCTGGTATTGGGAAATTCGCTGGGAAGCTTTAGAAACCGCTGTACTTTGGGTCCTACCAATTGATGGGCAATGAGGACTGATTCCGCTCCAGCTTCTGCCGCTATTTCGGTCTCAGCAATGGTAGAGGCCTTGAATTTGGTGATTCCGGCATGTAACAGTTGTTCCATGACCCTCGGCATCTTATTGGTTTTGACATGGGGCATCAGGCGTTGTAGGTCGCCATCCACCTTTTTCACCATTTCCTGAATATTGGATTGGAGATGTTCTTGGTATAAGACTACTGAGGGGGAATCAACGCTCTCAATATTTTTGATTTGGTACCAGTTTTCTTGCATCACTTTGAATTTGAAAACAATGTAGCCAATTGTTGGGCAAACTCAAGCCTGGAAATAGGAAATTTGGAAGCATTTGTAGCAAAGGCTACTACAAGGTCGTCCTGAGGGATTATAAGAATTAATGACTTGCCTCCTGCACTTGACCCACCATGGTACACATAGTTTTTATCTTTAGAGGTGCGCCATCCAAGTGCATAATATGTAGATTCGCCTTTGGATGTTTTTTGCTCCGTCCAAAGCACGTCCATATTTTCTGCAGTCAGTAATTTATTGTGCAGCAGGCTATTCCCAAACTGCACTAAATCTGAAGGAGTAGACAAAATTCCTCCTCCGGGAAATTTGTTGCTTAGGTCTACGGATCTTGAATTTGTGATTTCTCCATTTTCGGACAAGTCATACGGTTTTGCACGGTTTCTAATAATATATTCAGGATAATCCAGTAGGGTGTTGTTCATCCCGGTTGGTTTAAAAATATAATCCGTTAGTGCTTGCTGAAAAGAGGATTGTGTTACATTTTCTATGGCACAGCCAATTAACGAATATCCATAGCTGCTGTAGTGGTATTTGTCACCAGGTTTTGAAATTAGGGTATCATTTTTAAAAATTAGAAGGGATTCAGAAGAAGTATTGTAACGGGTAGTGCTGTAATATTCTTCTTCAATATTATCAAAGTCATAGTGTCTTATCCCTGCTTGGTGCGTGAGCAACTGTCGTAGGTTTAAAGAATATTTTTTTTTCGGGAAATCCGGACAATAGTCCTGAATAGGAAGATCTAAATTGATAAATTCTTTTTGCATCAAGATTAACGTAAGCACGGCAGTAATGCTTTTGCTGATAGAACCCACCCTATATTTTGTTTCGATGGAGGCAGGAACGGCCATTTCCAAGTCTGAAAACCCCTCGGCCCGAGAAAATATAACCTCACCACCTTTTGATACGGCAACAGACAAACTGGGCAAGCTATGACTTAGTTGGACTTCATTAACTAGGGCAATGGCCTTTTGGACTTTATCGTTTTCCTGTGCCAAGGCGGGCAATTGTATTCCAAGGATTGTCCAAATTGTGAATAGGATACTCGATAAGGGTGCCCCCCCGTTTAGTCTTATCATAATGCTGTCTTTTTTATTGTCTCTATGGAAAATTTATCTCAATATTAAGATAAATATCTTGATATAAAGATATTTTTACGAAATTTAACACCAGATGAACGAATTAGATAAGAACCAAGACTTACTGGATATGTTGCTGAAAGACTGGCAACGGGAAAGACCAGACCTAGATCCATCATCCATGGAAGTGGTGGGAAGGATTTTATACCTAGGTAAAAAAATAGAAAAACAGACAAGTCTGGCACTCCGCGAATTCGGAATTTACTATACCGATTTAGACGTTTTGGCAACACTTAGACGAGTTGGTGATCCATATGAACTCTCCCCAACTGAGCTAAGAAAGTCCGTTTTAATTACTTCGGGAGCTATGACTGCTTTGTTGGATCGGCTTAAAAAGATGGGATTACTCTACCGAAAAACAGATCCAAATGATGGTCGTGTTAGCCTGGCTGTTTTGAGCGAGAAAGGAAAAAATCTGATTGACCTTGCGATAAAATCCAGATTTGAATCTGCCGAGCTTGTTTTGTCAAATTTAAACCCTGAAGAGAAAAAACAGCTTGCCCTTCACTTAAAAAAGCTCGTTCTTTCTCTAGAAAATCAAAGGGGCGATACTGCTTGAACTATTTTTTAAGGATATCCCTTATGATTTTTAGATGGTGTACCGTATGGACTTTCAGAAACCTTTTGGTCTGCCGTTTATTGATCACATCAAAATAAGGATGCCTAAAATGGGCATTGGCATCCAAATTTTCTATGTTTTGCAGGTTGATTTTGGCTTCCTCTATCTGTAAATAAAGGCTATCCGTTAGAATTTCTTTTGGCGGTCTTACCGATTGGGGAGATTGTGCCACACCCCTGGGAATAATTCCCGAGCTGAGCACAACCACCCTTGATAAACTAAAACTGGGCCTATATTTTTTTGGATTCGATTGTTCCAACCACTCGCAAATCCTGTTGATTGTTTTGAGTGAATGATCTAGGTGCCACGCCACATCAACTTCAGAAACCTTGGTGTTTCTTCTGTCTCCTTGCGGGATATAATCTACGATTTCAGAAAACTCTTCATCGAGAAAATTAGGACCGGACTCTGTGCTTCGAACCAAAATAAAAACGGTTAATACAAGCACTAAAACTAGTAAAATCAGACCAGTATTTTTTAGCTTACCCATGCCACTGCAGTTTTAAAATTGAAATCGGTAGCCAAAATCCGGGAAAAAGCCTATTTGATCCTCCCGATCAATATTGTTTGTAAGTCTGTTGTATCTTCTGGAAAAGATGTTATTTCTGTTGGTCACGTTCTGCATGTCCACATAAAACTGATGGGACTGTTTTTTTCCTTTGCTGTTGATTTTAAACCCAAGCTTTACATCCCACCTAAAATAATCGTCGTATTGCTCACTATAGGCCAAATCATCAAATAGGATTTCATAACCCGCATTTCTGGAAGCTTCCAAGTCGATAGGGGTATAGTATCTTCCACCGGAATACGTTAAACGGGTGTCCGCAAATAATTTGGTTCTCCTTGACTTTCCGATGGCAAATTCTTTCCCTGTTAGGAAATTAATGACCTGTCCATTGTTGAATGGGGAATTTCGTTCAATTCCATCACTTCCAGTGTACTTGCTTTGGAAAAAGGAAGAGGTGAGCAGCACATAATAATCTTGACTAAAGAATTTTTCCAAAGTCAACTCAATTCCTTGATTTGTTGCCGTTCCATCGTTCACTAGCGAAACGGCGTCGTTGCTAAACCCAAAATCCGCACCTTCGGTGAGCGTAGAATAGCTTGAGGCAAACGGGTCAACGGGTACGTTGGTGATATCTTGGTAATAGGCTTCAAGCTTACCTCGCCACTTATTCCCCAATTTTACATCATACCCAAAAACATAATGTGCACTTTTTACAAATTCCAAGTCTCGATTAGTCTTCACATCGATTCCTCCGACGGTTTCATTTAAAAATAGGATGGGTGCCGGTGTATTTTGTGAATGCTGCCCGTACCCTAAACTAAACCGATGATTGTCCGTTGCCTGAAAGCTAATTCCTGCCCTGGGTTCGGCTACAAATTGTTGGTTAAGGTCACTGTACAGTCCATGTAATCCGGCATTTAAGGTCAATTTTTCCGAAAGTCTAAATTGACTTTGAACAAAGGGCTGTATCAACGAGAGGCTTTCATTTGTATCAATTAGCGTGGTAAGGTCAGAAAACCCGTCTCCATCAACATCGGGTTGTTCTTCTCGATCTTGGTTGATATAATCCAAGGTCAATAGCTCATATTGCACTCCGGTACGAAGCGTAATTCGATTGCTCAACTTAGTATTAAAAAGGGACGAAACCGTAAACCTATTTTCCGTTTCATCGTCTTTGGTATACAGCAAAATGGTTTCTTGGGGTGTATCCTTTTCAAAGTAACGATCGGCCGTATATTCACTTGAAGAGGTGGAATAACCAACCACGGTTCTAAGAAATGATTTCTTCCCAAAAGGAAGGGTGTGCTTAAGTCCTACAACCCCAAAACCGGATTTTACAAAAGCGTCTTCGTCTTCAGCTGCAAAGAGATCATCCGCTTCAATTTCATCTCCTAAAAACTCAATATCGGAAGTGCCCCCAATACCAAATAGGGATAGACTTCCAAGTTTTCCCTTCCCAAAATTCAAATGAAAGGAAAAGTCTCCATAATTGGGATTGGCAGAAGTACCAGCTCCGGCAGAACCAATTAATCCAACCAGGGAATATCTGGCCGCCACCAAAAAGGAACCTTTTTCTCCCAGGGGTCCCTCGCCTGTGGCCTCCACGCCCGAAAAGGCACCTACT
>JBCCUY010000214.1:0-6244 GCA_039196145.1 Bacteroidota bacterium | reverse complement strand
TCCCAAAACAAATGCCAAGAATACAATGCGGAGCACCAAGAGTTTACCCCCTCCTTTTTTCCGCACTTTTAGGAAAACAAGGGAGGCCAACAAACCCACCAACAGGCCATAGACAATCAATTTGGTCGTGGTTTTCTCTGAAAAGAAACCTTCTGTTAAAAATCCAAACTGGAATCGATAATGGTTTTGAAAGAAGTCAAGCGTTCCAAGAAGCTGCGTACAGGTGAAGGTCAGGATAAAAATGGTAACAATGGCTGCCGGGGGCACCATCCAGTTCTTTACCGTTTTACCATCATATACGTTGATCACTACAAAAACCAAAATCAGAAAAAGCAGGGCCCAATCGTAGAACAAGCTAGCCACGCAGATCAAAAAAGAGGCATCAAAAATCTTGTGCTTTACATTTTTAATGGACCTAATTGCCAATAAGCGCCAGAGTGCCAACAACAAAAAAAGATTGGTAAATATGGCATTTTTATCTGCCAGGCTTTCCGAAAAAGCAAGTAAGAGCAGTACAAAAAAGAGCATGGCGTATGAGCTAAACTCAGTAACTTTTTCGGTCTTTACAATTTGGTTGATCAAAAAAAGAGTTAACGAGAATATGGCTAAAACCAAGATTTCCATGGGAAAAGAAATATAATCCGGTTCCAGATTATAGTTCAGCATTAGAAACAATCCGTAAAGAAGAAAGAGAAATACCGAAAGAACGATGTAATTTATAGGCTTTGTTTTGCCAAAAAAGCTTGAAATCATCTTTGGGTTTTACTACTTTTGCAAAGTAAATATAACCAACATGAGCAAGTTTTTTTACGGTATTGAGGACTTATTTGTAAACTACCTTTTCGCACCTTACGATATCTTCCGTTTTATGGAAAACTGGTGGTCCTCCAATTTGGTCAACTGGGTTTTCGCCATTATTGGCTTAGTTGCCATGGTATACTGGATGAAGGAGCTTAAGATTTTCAACGACAATGGTGAGGAGGATAAGAGCATTTCTTCCCATTCTTATCTATAAGATAGTTCCCTATTTAATTTCTTTTTGATACGATTTGGTTATAGATCAAATCCTAAATCTTTGCGATAATATATCCCTTCAAAATGGAGCTGTGCCATATTTTGATAGGATTTTTGCAGTGCTTCATTAAAATTTTCCCCAAAAGAGGTAATTGCAATGACCCTTCCCCCATTGGTCACCACTTTGCCACCAGCTTTTTTGGTGCCGGCATGAAAAACCACGGAGTCCTTGGTATTCCCAATGCCTGTAATCTCCTTTCCTTTTTCGTAAGCCTCCGGATATCCACCGGAAACCGCCATTACGGTAGTGGCGGTTCGTTCATCAATTTCCAAATCGATTTTATTCAATGTCCCATTGGACATGGCCGCCAGAACCTCCACCAAATCGGATTTGATCCTTGGAATGACCACTTCGGTCTCTGGGTCGCCCATGCGCACGTTGTACTCAATCACTTTGGGCTGGTCCCCAACTTTGATAAGTCCAATAAAAATGAATCCCACGTAAGGGAGTTTGTCTATTTTAAGCCCTTCTACCGTGGGTTTCACAATCTGCTCCTCTATCTTCTCCATAAAATCCTTATCCACAAAAGGAACGGGGGATATAGCTCCCATGCCGCCCGTATTAAGGCCAGTATCACCCTCACCAATACGTTTGTAGTCTTTTGCCGTGGGGAGGATTTTGTAATTGGAGCCATCGGTCAAAACAAAACAGCTCAATTCGATACCATCCAGGAACTCTTCAATCACTACTGTGGAACTGGCCGCACCAAACTTGGAATCCATCAGCATGGATCTTAGTTCCGTTTTGGCTTCGTCTAAATCCTGCAGAATCAACACCCCTTTTCCAGCGGCCAATCCATCCGCTTTAAGCACATAGGGCGAGTTTAAAGTTTCCAAAAAGGCAAATCCTTGCTCCAAAGAATCGGAAGTGAAACTTTGATATGCAGCAGTTGGAATTTGGTGTCGCATCATGAATTCCTTGGCAAACTCCTTACTGCCCTCCAGGGCAGCCGCAGCCTTTTGGGGTCCTATTACCGCTATGGATTTAAGTTCAGGGTCGTTTAAGAAAAAGTCATGGATTCCATTGACCAAAGGGTCTTCTGGTCCAACCACCACAAGGTCGATCTTTTCGGAAAGCGCTAGCTCCTTTATGCCCGTAAAATCGTTGACGGCCACCTCAACATTGGTGGCTATTTCCATGGTTCCGGCATTGCCAGGTGCTACAAATAGTTGATTGATTTTAGGACTTTGGGAAATCTTATGCGCTATGGCATGTTCACGGCCTCCGGAGCCAAGGACTAGAATATTCATGGGTTAAATTTTGGCAAAAATAGAACTACTTTTTGTTTCTATCGCTAAAATCCCTGTGCTCTGTTTTTTGTAAATCCTCCTTTGATAGGGTTTTGAAGTATTCAAAGGTTTTTCGCATCCCTTCTTCCCTGCCTACTTTGGGTTCCCAACCTAGTATTTCTTTTGCTTTCGTAATATCTGGTTGCCTTTGCATGGGGTCGTCCTTAGGCAAAGGTTTGTAAATGATTTTCTGATCCGTTCCTGTAAGTTTGACGATTTCCTCTGCAAAATCCTTAATGGTTATCTCGTTGGGATTTCCAATATTCATGGGAAGCGTATAGTCACTCATCAGCAAACGATAAATTCCTTCTATTTCGTCATCCACATAGCAGAAGGAACGCGTTTGCGAGCCGTCGCCAAAAACCGTTAAATCTTCTCCCCTCAAAGCCTGTCCCATAAATGCCGGGATGACCCGTCCATCATTCAGTCTCATTCTTGGCCCATAGGTATTAAAAATCCGTACAATTCTAGTGTCCAGCCCATGGAATCTGTGATAGGCCATGGTAATGGACTCTTGAAAACGCTTAGCCTCGTCATAAACACCTCTAGGGCCAATCGTGTTTACATTGCCATAATACTCTTCTGTTTGAGGATGAACCAAAGGGTCCCCATAAATCTCAGAGGTAGAGGCAATCATAAATCGAGCGTTTTTCTCCTTTGCCAGACCCAGTAAATTATGGGTGCCCAACGCTCCTACTTTAAGTGTCTGTATGGGTATTTTTAGATAATCGATAGGGCTGGCAGGGGAGGCAAAGTGAAGAATATAATCCAACTTTCCAGGAACGTGCACAAATTTGGTAACATCATGGTGGTAGAATTCGAACTGTTCCAAGTTAAAAAGATGTTCAATATTCTTAAGATCTCCCGTGATAAGGTTGTCCATAGCAATAACATGGCACCCCTCTTTGATGAACCTATCGCATAAATGAGATCCAAGAAATCCAGCTGCACCCGTTATTAGTACCCTTTTCATAACCTATTCAATTTTTCCGGAGCCAATTTTATAATAGGTAAAACCTATTTTCCCCAACATTTCCCCATCCAAAATTCCACGTCCGTCAAAAACAAATGCCGGTTTTAACATGTTGTCAAAAACAGCTTGCCAATCGTAATCCTTAAATTCATCCCACTCTGTCAAAATCGCCACAGCATGCGCATCCTTACAAGCCTCATTAGGATCCGATTCCACTGTTAGATACTTCCTGTTTTCTTCATCATCCCTGGTATTCAGATATTCCAAGTCGGCAAAGACTGTTTCCTCCGAAACCTTTGGATCGTAGACGGAAATAAGGGCTTGTTCCGACAAAAGGTTATCCGCGACATAGATGGCCGCAGATTCTCTGGAATCGTTGGTGTCCTTTTTGAACGCCCAACCCAGAAAAGCAATCTTTTTCCCAGAAACGGTGTTGTACAGCGTACTAATGATATTATCTGAAAATCGATTTTTCTGGTGATCGTTCATGATGATGACCTGCTCCCAATAGTCCGCTACTTCATTAAGACCGTAGCTTTTAGCAATGTATACCAGGTTTAAGATATCCTTCTGAAAACAAGATCCGCCGAAACCAACAGAGGCCTTTAAAAATTTTGAGCCAATTCTACTATCCGTCCCAATAGCTTTTGCAACCTCGTTTACATCAGCTCCGGTTTTTTCGCAAAGCTCTGACAGGGAATTGATAGAGGATACCCGCTGCGCTAAAAATGCGTTGGCGGTCAATTTTGAAAGCTCGGACGACCAAACGTTAGTGGTCAAAATTTGTTCTCTGGGGACCCAATGGGCATAGATCTCAACCAAAGCCTCCATGGCTTTTTCCCCAGCCTCGGAAACCTCGCCTCCGATAAGAACGCGGTCTGGGTTCAGCAAATCTGGAACGGCAGTACCCTCTGCCAAAAATTCTGGATTTGACAATACCTGGAACTTTACATCGTTTCCCGTATTATCAAGAATACTTCTAATCGCAGAAGCGGTGCGAACAGGCAAGGTCGATTTCTCAACAACAATCTTATCTTTTGTTGCCACTTTTGCAATCTGCCGGGCACAGAGCTCAACATACTTCAGGTCCGCTGCCATCCCCTTGCCTTTTCCATAAGTCTTCGTTGGAGTGTTTACAGAGATAAAAATCATCTCTGAATTTTCTATCGCCTCATCTATCTTGGTGGAAAAAAACAGGTTGCGCCCCCGAGCTTCTTCCACAACCTCTGATAACCCGGGTTCGTAGACCGGAAGTTTGGATGTGTCCTTATCGTTCCAAGCTTCAATTCTTTTCTCATTGATGTCAACCACGGTGACATTAATACCAGGGCATTTTTGTGCAATTACTGCCATTGTGGGTCCTCCAACATATCCGGCCCCTATGCAACAAATGTTTTTTACTTTCATGAATTTGTTATAGGACTAGTTTTTAAAAAACAAAAGTACAATTCTAACAGACTTGAGTTTGATTTGTTATGGTAATATTAATAAGCCTTAGCCTCTTCTTAAATGGTATTTAACATGGTTTGGAAAATTATTTTCAAATCATGAAATATAGGCGCGTTCTCCTTACAAAAACATCAAACTTGATGCGGTTTTGAATATCGGTATCATTCTCAATTTCTCTTCTATGCTTTACTACTTGTGCCAATCCTGTACTGCCAAGTTTTATTTTTTTTGCAAAGTAAATATAACTAACATCAGCAAGTTTTTTACGGTATCGAGAACCTATTTGTAAACTGCTTTTTTGACCCCAACAATACATTCCAGTTTATGGAAAACTGGTGGTCCTAAAATTTGGTCAACTGAGGTTTTACCATTATCGGCTTTGTTGCAATGCTGTATTCGACAAAAGAGCTTAAGATTTTTCATCTACAACGGCAAGGAGGATAGTGGCATTTCCCCACCTTCTTTATGTTCTCAATACGGTTTGGTAATAAATCAAAATCCTTCGGGGGTAGATTCCATCAAAATTTATCTTTTCGATATTTTAATAGGATTTTCCAGAGACTTGGTGAAAGTCTTCCCAAAAAGAGGTAATGGAAATTACAAGACCTCCATTGGTGAGGATTTCATCATTCATGGCCTTGGTCCCTACATGAAAGATCAATAAATCCTCTACGTTTCCAATTCCATTGATTTGCTTTCCCCTTTGGTAAGCTTCTGGATAACCTTCTGGACTGCGCTTGCTGTTGCCGCTTGGGGTCTGTTTTAAGGTCTACCGAATCCAAAGTGCCCTTGGCCAATACTAAAAGGTTGTTCATTACCAATGCCCTCCCTTCAATGTTCGGACGGGAATTTTAGGATTGTCTATCGTGCTTGCAGGGGAAGCAGAGTAAAGAATAAAATCCAATTTTCCAGGGACATGGACAAACTTGGTCACGTCGTGCTGGTAGAATTCGAATTGTTCTAAATGCAACAGATATTCAATGTTCCTTAAATCCCCTGTAATAATGTGTCCATGGCAATAACATAAAACTCTCACTGATGAGTCTATCAAACAAATGAGAGCCTAGAAAACCTGTTGCTTCAGTTATTAGGGGGTTTTCCCATAGTTAAACTAGCTAGATTCCCCTTGAGAACAAAACTGTTGTTACTGTTTTAAAAATAATGCGTAGATCCAATGTTATTGATTTATTCTTAATATAATACAGGTCGTACTCCAATTTCTGAATAGAATCCTGTAAGTCTTCACCATACTTATATTTTACCTGTGCCCAACCTGTTATCCCCGGTTTATATAAATGCCTAATACTATAAAACGGTAGCATTTCGTCCAACTTTTCTACAAAGACCTTTCGCTCAGGCCTTGGTCCAATAAAAGTCATGTTCCCTTGAATAACAGAGAGAATTTGTGGGAGCTCATCTATTCTGAAAGTTCTTAAAACTTTGCCAAACGGTGTAATT
>JBCCUY010000213.1:0-6245 GCA_039196145.1 Bacteroidota bacterium | reverse complement strand
GATCTTATCACTGGGGTTATTGGTGCCGTGGTGATTCTTTTTGTGGCCGGGCTTTTTAAAAAGTAATTTCAGACATTTTATTTATGAGTGGCCTTAGGCTGCTTTTTTTATCCCTGCTGGATTGTTACTTTTACGGCTTAAATACTTCGTATGGCCAGAATTTTAACGGGAATCCAAAGCACGGGAACCCCGCATTTGGGAAATATTTTGGGTGCTATTATACCCGCCGTTCAAATGGCTCAGGATCCCAAAAACGAGTCCTTTTTGTTTATTGCGGATATGCACTCCCTTACCCAAATTAAAAATGGAGAGGAACTCCGAAACAACACATATGCCACCGCCGCTACATGGCTGGCCTTTGGGTTGGATATTGATAAAACTGTTTTTTACCGTCAAAGTGATGTGCCCCAGGTAACGGAATTAGCTTGGTACCTGAGCTGCTTCTTTCCCTATCAGCGCTTAACCTTGGCCCACTCTTTCAAAGACAAGGCTGACCGACTTGAAGATGTAAACGCTGGCCTGTTTACCTATCCTATGTTGATGGCCGCGGATATTTTGTTGTACGATGCCCATGTGGTCCCCGTAGGAAAAGATCAATTGCAGCATTTGGAAATGACACGCGACGTAGCCTCCAGGTTCCACCACCAGTTTGGAGAAACCTTTGTGTTGCCAGATGCAAAGGTACAGGAAGAAACCATGTACGTTCCCGGAACGGATGGAGAAAAAATGAGCAAGAGCAAGGGCAATATCATCAACCTGTTCCAGCCAGATAAAAAATTACGGAAGCAGCTTATGGGAATCGTTACAGATAGTACACCCATGGAAGATCCGAAAGACCCATCCAAGGATAATGTTTTTTCCTTATATAAAATCTTGGCCCAACCTGATCAAATTGAGGAAATGAGTGCCAATTACTTGGCAGGCAATTATGGGTACGGACATGCCAAGCAAGCCCTTTATGAGGTAATCTTGGAGAAGTTTGCCGAACCCCGTGAGCGATTTGAATATTACATGAACCATCTCAACGAAGTAGATGAAGCTTTGGCCATTGGTGCCGAAAAGGCCGGGAAGGTAGCTGATGGGGTATTGGAACGCGTTCGGGAAAAATTAGGGTATTAGGTTTTAGATTGCTTCAAACAATTTACCGGGCAAAGGGCGTATCACCCCTTTCATTTCCATGACAAGAAGCACGGACGAAACTAAATGGACAGGTAATTTGCAGTCCAAAGCAACGATGTCCAGCAATTGTTTCCCGTTCAATTGCAAGTAGGAGTAGATAGACTTTTCTGTTTCATCCAATTGAACAAATAGCTCTTGTTGCACTGAACGCTTAGGTTCTTGTTGCAGCTTCCAATTTAACATATAGACCAAATCGGCGGCGGAGGTCAAAAGCTGGGCTTTTTGTTGTTTGATAAGATTGTTGCAACCGGTACTGAACTTATCCGTGGGCCTACCTGGCAATGCAAACACCTCGCGATTATAGTCATGGGCCAGATTGGCAGTCACCAAACTGCCCCCTTTTTCCGCAGATTCAATAACCACTGTAGCTTCGCTTATCCCCGCAATAATTCGGTTCCGTTTTAAAAAGTTCTCCCGGTCCGGTTGACTGCTGCTCCAAAATTCTGTGAAAAACCCTCCATTCGCTTCCACCTTCTGGACATATCTTTTATGGCTTTTGGGATATATCTGGTTTAGTCCATGGGCCAAACAGCCCACCGTTTGCAAACCCGCTTCCATAGCCATTCGCTGAATGGTAATGTCCACTCCATAAGCAAAGCCACTTATAATCACTGGATTAAGTGGCTTAATTTCCTCTATGAATTTTTCACAGAACAAGGTGCCATGGCTGGTAATGTTACGGGTTCCCACAACGCTTATGAGCTTTCTTCCCTTCAGGTCAATATTCCCTTTTTGGAACAAAAGAATGGGTCCGTCCAAACAGTGTTTCAGCAATTCGGGATATCCATCATCCATGAAGTAGGACAAGGCAACATCGTTTGAAGATATATATTGCCATTCTTCCTCTGCTTCGTCTTGGTAAACTTTGTCAAAAAGACCTTTCAGGGTGTGTTTTCCAATGCCGTCAATTTTTAGGAGGTGGGATTTTTTATCCCGAAAAACTGCCGTTGGACTACCACAGTGCCCAATAAGTTTTTTAGCGGTAAGATCCCCTATATTGGGAACGGCCTGCAGGCGAAGGCAGGCAATAATTTCAGCCTCAGTCATTTGATTGGGTAGGTTAAGTTGTCCACAAAGTACCACTTTTCAAATGTTAATAAAAAGTTATGGGGTATATTTTGTCCTCTTGCTTTTTTTGCAATATTTGTGGCAATGCGGATTGATGCCCACATAGAAAAACTTCTTTACAACTACAACTGTGTTGTAGTTCCTGGTTTTGGTGCTTTTCTAGCACATGGCAAGTCCGCGGAAATTGATAGCGCCACCCAAACCCTGCTCCCTCCTACCAAAGCGATTTCCTTTAATGCACAGTTGACCAAAAATGACGGTTTGCTTGTATCGCATATTGCCAAGGAAAAGAATTTGGGGTATGAGGAAATGATTCAGGAGGTAGAGACGGTTGCCCAAACTTGGCGAAATAAGTTAGAGCAAGGTGAAGACATTGAATTGTTTGGTGTCGGAAAATTGTCCTTGACCAGGGAAAACAAAATTCAGTTTAAGCCTGAAGACAAGGTCAACTATCTAACCTCATCTTTTGGCCTTTCCGCTTTTGCGGCTACCCCGATTCAAAGAGAAACCCTTAAAGAGGACGTTGAAGAATTGGAAGAACGGATTCCATTCATTATCACGCCTGAAAAAAGGGAAACATCTTCTTTTAGACCCTGGTTAAAATATGCTGCCATTCTATTGTTGGCCGTATCCGTGGGCACCACCTCCTTCCGTGCCTATGAGCAATTGGAGCAAAACCAAGTTTCTGTAAGGCAAGATGCCCAAAAAGAGGTATCCCGACTTATCCAGGAGGCCACTTTCTTTGAAAACGCACCTTTGGAACTCCCAGCACTAAGCCTTGCTGTAAACAAAAGAAAGCTTGGCAAACACCATGTCATCGCCGGGGCATTTCGAGTGGAACAAAATGCGGAAAAGAAAGTAGCCCAACTCAAGGATAAGGGTTTCCGGGCCTTTTACCTGGGTGTAAATCGATTTGGACTTCACCAAGTGGCATATGACAGTTTTGAAAATCCAAAGGAGGCTCTCAAATTCCTTAGAAAAATAAAGGCCACCGAATCTCCCGATGCTTGGCTATTGTCCGAGAAATAATCCTGCTTTCTTTAATACCAGTATTCACTTCAATATCTTTGCGCAAAATTTTAAGGTATGCGCACAAAAACGCCTAGTGAATCGCGAACCGTAATGACCGATATGGTCTTGCCAAGCGAAACCAATCCATTGAACAACCTCTTTGGCGGGGAACTTTTGGCCCGTATGGACAGAGCCGCCAGTATCGCTGCTAGGAGGCACAGCAGAAGAATAACGGTCACCGCTTCGGTAAACCATGTCGCATTTAACCGCTCTGTTCCGTTGGGCAGTGTTGTAACCGTTGAAGCATCGGTATCCCGCGCATTTAAGACTTCAATGGAAATCTATATTGATGTTTGGATGGAGGATCGCTTTACTGGAGAACGCGCCAAGGCCAATGAGGCCATCTACACCTTTGTGGCCGTAGATGAAACGGGCATTCCCACGGAAGTGCCACAATTGGAGCCTGAAACGGATTTGGAAAAGGAACGCTTTGCCGGTGCCCTTCGCAGAAAACAATTGAGCTTGGTATTGGCTGGAAAAATGGAACCCAATAAAGCCACGGAATTAAAGGCTTTGTTTACTTCTTAAAAGTCAAAATTATCCGGGTCCGGGCCAAAGCGCTTTCCACAATCTAAATTGTCCAGTATGCCCATATCGGTTTCGCTGAGTATGAAGTCAAAAATATCCGCATTGGCCACAATCCGTTCTTTTTTGGAAGACTTGGGGATTGTTATTACCCCTTTTTGAAGGTCCCATCGTAATACTAGCTGCGCTATGGTCTTGTTGTACTTGGCGGCCATTTCTTTCAACACATCAATAGTAAAGATATTTCCCTGCATCATTGGAGACCAAGCCTCGTATTGGATGCCTTTTTGGTTGCAATAATGAATGAGGTCTTGTTGAACTAAATAGGGGTGAAATTCCATCTGGTTCACCATGGGAATAATCTCGACCTCTTGCAACAAGTCCTCCAAATGATGCCTCAAGAAATTGCTAACTCCAATAGCGCGAATCCTCTTTTCCTTGTACAAACGTTCCATAGCCTTCCACGTTTCCTTGGATAGTTCTCCCTTTGGCCAATGAATGAGGTATAAATCCAAATAATCCAAGCCAAGTCGGTCCAAAGTGGCATCAAATGCTTTTAGGGTGCTATCGTAACCCTGATCACTGTTCCATACCTTGCTCACCACAAAAATATCTTCTCTGGACACCGGGCTTTCAGCAATGGCCTGTCCCACTCCCGTTTCATTTTCGTAGATAGAGGCAGTATCAATGTGCCGATACCCGTGCTCCAAAGCATCCTTCACCGCGTTGATTACCTCGTTTCCATCTTTGGACAAATACACTCCCAAACCAAAATATGGCATCTCCACACCGTTGTTCAACGTAAAAGTTCCCTGTAAATCTGTTATGTTCCTCATACTATAATTGATATATCCAATCTTCGGGATTTAGGCGATTGGTGTCTTGGTACAAATAGAATTTAAGCTTGGTAGTTCCATCAAACCGATTGGTATAAATATCTCCAAGCACCTCTTTTACAGCCACCTTATCCCCTTTTTTTACATAGAGTTTAGAAAGGTTATAATACGTGCTGATATAGTTTCCGTGCTTTATCTGTACGCCCCTACTTCCTCCAGGCACAGTAAGTATGGCAATGACCTCGCCCTCAAAAATAGCCCTGGCCTTACTCCCTTTGTCCGTTGCAATGGTAACTCCATTATTCCTATGCTTTATTCCTGGATATAACTTGTCGCTATAGACACCATATCCCTGACTTTTAATTCCCTTCTCAACAGGCCAAATCAACTTGCCCTTGTTCGCTGAAAAATTAGTGGCCACCAATTTTGCTTCCGGAGTAAGGACGAATTTGGTTCTCGAGGTTGATTTACCAGATCTTTTGTTGGTACTGGCAATGACACTTTTAATCAAACGCTCAATTTCGCGGTCAATCTTTCTCGCTTCCTTGCGTTTTTTCTCGATTGCAGCAGTATACTTGGTTTCATTTTGTCGAATGCTACGGAGCAAATTCTTTTGGGTCTCAATTTCTTTGAAGAGTCCATCCTTGACCTTTCGGTTTTCCGCCAACAACTGTTCTTTGGTCTTCCGCTGCGCCACCAACTCTTGGTTCAATTTTGCCAACTCATCCGTCTTTAGAATGATATCCTCTCCCTGCTTTTTCCTGTGTTTGGCATACTGCTCCATGTATTGCAGCCTTTTAAAAGCTTGATAAAAATTCTCCGCGGAAAGTAAAAACATCAATCGGCTCCCTTGGTTTTTATTCTGATAGGACTTTCGAATCAGGTTTGCGTAATCGGTTTTCAGGATTTTGAGGTCTTCCCGTAACTTGCTGATGCTTCTAATGTTTACATTGATCTGTCGGTTCAGCAGATTGGACTGTTGGTTGGTAACGCGAATCAATTCTTGTCGTACATTGATTCGTTTGTCCAAAGCTTCCATTTGGTCCAGAACATTGCCCTTTTCCTTTTTCTCCGCAAAAAGAAGTCTGTTGATTTCCTTGATTTCCTGTTGCAACCGTTCCCGCTTGGCTTCCAACGCTTTTTGCTCACCGGTCTGTGCAGTCAAGCTTGATGTTAGCAAGAGCACAAATAGCAGTAAACAAATGTGATATGGAGCTTTACCGAACATACTACTTCAATATAATTTGGTCGTATCCCTTCGGGATTTTATATGGAAAATTTAGCGGCCTGTCCAGTTCAAGGTTCCTATATTCCAAGGCTATTGAGGTTTTATCCCGGTTCTCCAAGGCAACAATGTGAATTGCATTGGGTAAAATCTTTCCAGAAATATCTTGATAGGTATATTTGGCACTCAAGAAACGATTTTCGTCAGGTTGAAGGACTTCTTGGGCAGCTATTTTAAAATGTTTGGGTTCCAATTGAAACAAAAGAGAGAATAATATTCCAGCTTTTTTGGGTTCCAACTCATAGTTGCCATCCAATATTTTTGAATTGAATCTTTCCTTC
>JBCCUY010000212.1:0-6291 GCA_039196145.1 Bacteroidota bacterium | reverse complement strand
TTTTCTTTGACCCCATCCCTTTCCAGACCATTGCAATAGGCGAGGATGTTTCTGGTCATGATGTTGATAAAGGTGAGACTCCTCATGCGCACCGAATACGAGTTACTGAGGGCAGCTTGTTCAACTTCTTTGGTAATTTGCACGGCATCGGTCATGAGGGACTGGGTGATATCATCCCGGAAACTGCCAACTTTCCTTAAGGAAAGCACATCTTTATTGTAAGAAAAATAAAGGGCAATAGCTTCGCTCAAATCACGTAAGGCCAATGATTTGCGATATACACCAAGTGAATTCAACGAATTTCTTTCCATCAGTTCCAAAGCAATTTCAAACCATAAAATTACGTCTCAAAAAGATAACTTAACTTTGTTTTTGAAAGCAAAATATACGCTAAGCTTTTGATTATAAAAAAATAACAATAATTACTTTGGATATGAAGATAGATGAGTTGAACTGGCAAATTCTTGGCTGTTTGCAGCAAAACGCAAGGGAATCGTTCGCCAATATTGGGAGGCGCGTAGGCCTAACACCCCCTGCTGTGGCCGAGCGGGTAAAAAAGATGGAAGATGTAGGAATTATCGAAGGTTACGGAACCAAAGTTTCGTATATGTTGGCAGGTCATCAACTTAAGGCAATTATTATGCTTAGGGCGTTTATGGGAAAGTTGAAGCCTTTTTTAAACAAGGTGAATTCCTTTCATGAAGTGATCAATTGCTATAGAATAACCGGGAATGAGAACATAATTATGGAGGTCGTCCTAAAAGATCAATCCCATTTGGAAAAGTTCATTGATCAACTAATCGTTTATGGAGAGTGCCGTACTCATATTGTGCTGTCCAACGTAGTTGCGGATGCCCCAATAATAAAAGGTAAGGTTAATATCTAAAATTAGATTATTTTTAAATAGCCATTCGCTTGATTGTTTTTGGCCAGATTTTTGTTATGAAAGGAATATGAAAAAAAGATTCACCCTACTCTTTCTTGTTGTATGTATAGGTCAAGTAGCCTTTTCGCAACAAATGGTATTGAAAAAGGGAACCATTTTAGAGTCGCTTCCTGTTCATGATTCCCTGCCAGATACCTTTTCGCTTTATTTACCATCAAATTTCAGCACGGACAAAAGCTGGCCGCTCTTGGTGGTATTCGATTTAAAAGGAAGGGAAAAACAGACGATGTCCATGTTTGTCAGCGCTGCGGAGGATGAAGGATATATTTTGGCCGCTCCCAAGGTGTACGATTCCCTATCACTATCCAATAATATTATCAAAGCAGGTAGGTCTATTAAAAAGGTCTTGGATTTGTTGCCCATACAAAAATCACGAATTTATAGTGTGGGTGCTCAAGCTGGAGCAAGATTTGCGAATTTGGTTCCCTTGTTTATCAAGGAAATCAATGGGGTAATTTCTATTGGCGCAGCCATCTCCAATACCGAGCTTTTGGATGTAAAACGTCCCTTTCACTTTGTGGGCATTGTGGACAAGAAAAATTTTAATTACACACCAATGCTGGCCACGGAGAAGGTTCTGGACAGGTATCGGTTTCCAAATCAGATACTTCTATATGATGGGGATAAGGAATGGCCGGATCTCTCCTATCTTAAGAAAGCTATGCAATTGTTTACACTTGCCGCTATGGCCAAGGGTAATGCTCCAAAAGATTCCGCCTATGTCCAAAATGCATTCGAGCAAGATGTTGTTAAGGTGGACCAACTTAAGAATTCTGGAAAATTACTTCATGCCGAACAGTATTTGGGAGAGCTTATGTCCATCTATGGAGCACATAAAAATTTGGATTCACTAAGGTTGGAGCAGAAAAACTTGCGAAGAGACAAACAATTCAGGACGATGAAAAGGGCTGAAAATGCTGCTTTTTTGAAGGAGTCACTGCTCAAAGAGGATTATCTCTATTATATGGAAGAGGATTTGGTGAGCCATAACTTCAACAACTTGGGATGGTGGAATTATCAAATGGATGAGATCAACAAGTTCCTGGATAGTCCAATTGTCTTTGAACGGGAAATGGGTTCCCGTTTATTGGGATATGTCAATGCCCTTGCCGAGGACAATATTGATATCGTAAATGCTGAGGATTTAATCGATGAGGATGCGTTGGCCTTTCTGTATATGCTCAAAACCATTTTAGAACCTCAAAATTTTGAATTTTACCTGAAGATTATTTCCCTGAGTGCCAAGAACGAGGACTTTGGTACGGCCTTGTTTTACTTGGAAGAGGCACTCAAAAAAGGATTTCAGGATAAAGAACGATTGTATTCCCTGGAGGATACGGCATTACTTCGGATAGATGCCAAGTTCAACAAATTAGTGGCCAAGTACCTTAAAGATGCCAGATATACTATTGAGGAGCAATAAACCTTGGAACTTCTTCCACATCCCAATCGATTACCAATCCACGCGCCAAAGACTCGGCAATTTCCTTTCCGTAAAGGTGTTCGCAAAGGTAAAGTGCTGCCTCAAAACTTTTAGCGCCCCCAGCTGAGGTTATGAACTTGCCGTCGTGTACAAAGAGCACGCTGTCCTTAACATCCAATTGGGGAAACATGGCCTTGTACTTTTCAATGTCACTGGGAAATGTAGTTGACGCTACCTGGTCCAGTATACCGGTTTTGGCCAATACAAAAGCTCCGTCGCAATGAGAGGTTACAAATTGGGCTTTTTCACTGGTTCTTTTTACAAATTCCAGCATTGTCTTATCCTCTAAATCTGAATCCAAGTGATGTTCGGCACTAGGTACTACCAAAATATCAATGCTGGGGATGGAATCCTGGGTGTAATCATAATCTGGTAGAATTCTGATACCTTCAAACGAGGTTATCGGTTCTAAGGTGTTGGCTACCGTGAAGGTGTTCATGGCTTTTATCTTTTCCCGATACTGGGTATGTTGAAAAATGTCATATGGCGCGGTGAACTCAGTATTGTACACCCCGTCCATGATAAGAAAGGCCACATTGTATCTATTTGCCTCCAGTTTCGGGAATAGGCGTTTGGACGATGTTGTTTGTTCCTTTTGTGTTGGTTGTTCAATACATGAAAAAAGAAGCATAAAAAGGACAATTAAAAAACTGGTATGACGCATGGTTTTTCTGAATAAGATGAGAGGTGCTAAGGTACTATTCAATTTCATTTCTACTACTTTTACGACAAATAAAATGGAAAAATGAAATATGGTCTTTTGCTGCTAGTGCTTGTGGGAATTGCGTGTAAATCCGATAAAAAATACCATTCTGAAGATGCTTACCCTGTGGTGGAATCCAAAAAAGTACAGGATATTTTGGACTTTCAAGAGAAAACAAATGCATCATTCAGGGATCCAGAAACCTCACCTTTACCAGATAGGTATAGAAAGGATTTTAAGGGATTGGACTTTTTTGATCCGGACACCACTTATGTAGTCCAGGCCAAATTGGAGCGCACACCGGAAGCAATTCCGTTTTTAATGTCGACTACAACCGATGAAAAAAGAAGTGAGGTTGTTTATGGTATTGCGCATTTTGAATTGAATGGTGCTGCACGAAAATTAGAAATTTACCAAAGCAAGGAAATACCGGAGGAAGGTCTAGAGGACTATTTGTTTTTGCCTTTTTTGGATGAAACCAACGGGAACGGGACTTATGGAGGGGGGCGCTATATCGATTTGACGATTCCTGATGGGGATTCCATTTTAATCGATTTCAATAAGGCTTACAATCCGTATTGCGTTTATAATAAAAAGTACTCCTGCCCTCTAGTGCCAAGGCAAAATTATTTGAGAACTAATGTGAGGGCAGGAGTGAAAGATTTTGTTAAGGAATAAAAAAGCCTTAATCCTTGGAGGAGTAAGGCTTTCTATTAGCATTAAAAAATGTTTTTCTTGGTTCTAGAAAGAATATACGGCGGCAAGCAAGAAAGAAGCAAGACTGCCATTCAACTCTAGGTCACTATCTAGAAACACCTCTTCTGAAGTGCTATCCAACCGAACTTCCGGAATAATAGTCAAATCGCCAACCTTGGCATTTCCGGTAAGGGTAACGGTAAATACATTGGCATCTCCGTCGGCATCGGCCCCAATTCCGGCCACGTTTCCAAATCCTTCCATAGTAGCGAAATATTCACCCCTTAAACCAATGGCAAAATTCTCCGAGGTTGTTAATTGGGGATATAGGGCCGCTCCATAAAAACCGGCTCCATCCGTATCTTGGTAGGTGGCATTAATGCCAAGGAAGAAATCCTCTGATAAATCAAAGCCCCCAGTGTAGTCTATTTGGAACAAGGACTTAACATCAGTGTCCACCAATGCCGTACCGTTAAAAACTTCATTTGGCCCTTGTTTACCATACAATAGGTTCAAGTACTGACCGGAGTAACCTAGCTGGGCCCCAAAAGAAATTTCACCGAAAGGGTTGATATCTGTGAAATCCGTTGGGTTCAATATGGCTAACATGGCACTCCAGTCGTTTCCTAGGTCGAAATCAGCTTTTAATCCAGCGTGCGAGAACGGACCGTATGAGAACATGTAGGAGGTACTGTAGTTAAAGTTGGCCGCCGGTGAAATCACCTCATACCCCAAAAAGGTATTGAAGTTACCAAAGGTCAATGTGGTGCTTTCGCTTACATTCCAATAAACATACAACTGGTTCACAATATTTGGGGAGCCAAAAGGGGATCCAAAAACAGCATCTTCACCTCTCGGACCAAATACTAAATCAGCTACAAAACCTACCTTTTCACCTTCGTAGCCAGCGATCAGATTGACCATACCAAGGGCAAAGCCTGGGTCGTTGGCAAAGGAAGTTCCGGGCGCGGTAGGCTGAAAATCAGCTCCAGGGACAGCAGTATTGGGGACCACCTTGTTCAGGCCATTAAGGTTTGCGCGAAAATAGGCATCCACAGTTCCGCTAAATTCAAATTTTGGTTTGGCTTCCTCCTCTTCCTGGGCAAAGGTGCTTAGGGATACCAGCGCAAGGGTGGCGAAAGCTAAATTTTTTATGTATTTTGTGTTGATAATCGTTTTCATAATCTATAAGATTTTAGGTGCCCTTTCAGGGCATTTAATTGTATTTAGAGTTTGTAGTTTGAAAAAGGTTATTTTAAACGGAGCGTTCTGCCAAACGCTCCGTTGCCTTTTCTGGTGTTAATGTTGATTCATTCGGAAATCTGCATAGGCATCCATTCCATGTTCGTGAATGTCCAATCCTTCCAATTCCTCTTTTTCATCCACTCGAATTCCAGATACTTTTTTGATGGTGAATAGAATGATAAATGCGGTAAGGGAACAGAATGTTGCCGCTGCGCCAACCCCAGCTAATTGAACCAAGAATTGATCGAATCCTGCAAGGTCTCCAAAGATTCCTACTGCCAAGGTTCCCCAGATTCCACAGATCAAGTGAACCGCAACCGCCCCAACTGGGTCATCCAGTTTCAATTTATCGATTAGTGCAACTCCTGCTACAATAACAACTCCTGCGATCAAGCCGATAATCACTGCTTCATTAGGGGACATTTGATCCGCTCCAGCCGTAATACCAACAAGTCCACCCAAAATTCCGTTTAGGAACATGGTCAAATCATAGTTTTTGTACGCGAACAAAGAGGTAAGGAAAGCAGATACCCCTCCTGCGGCAGCTGCAAGGGATGTGGTTACCAATACTAGGGAAGTCAAAGCGGGATCAGCAGATAAAACGGAACCGCCGTTAAATCCGAACCAGCCCAACCAAAGAATCAAAACACCTGCGGCGGCCAATGGGAGGTTGTGACCTGGGATGGCCCTCACTTTTCCATCCTCGCCGAATTTACCGATACGGGCTCCTAACAAATAAATGGCTATTAAAGCTCCCCATCCACCAACAGAGTGTACCAAGGTAGAACCTGCAAAATCGTAGAAACCTTCAGCTTCGCCAAAAGTAAGGGAGGAAAGGAATCCGCCTCCCCATTGCCAAGAACCTACAATGGGATAAATCAATCCAACGTAGATAATGGTGAATAGCATAAAACTTTTAAGTTTTACCCTTTCCGCAACCGCTCCAGAAACAATAGTAGCTGCAGTAGCTGCAAACATACCCTGGAATAGGAAGTCGGTCCACCAGGTGTATCCGCCATCGGCGTACTCTGGTGTCATTCCATTTTCTGGGGCTGCAATTCCAAATCCGGCAAATTTAAGGAAGCCTGCGTCGCCGTCCTCAAATCCTGGGTACATCAAGTTAAATCCACCTATATAATATAATAGGAGTCCAACACATATGATAAATACATTCTTGAATAGAATGTTTACGGTATTCTTTTGACGAGTAAGACAAAT
>JBCCUY010000211.1:0-6299 GCA_039196145.1 Bacteroidota bacterium | reverse complement strand
CCTGTGAGAAGGATGAAATTATAATTTCTCCCGTTGCCGACAGTTCAGAAACAAAGGATGATACCCCACCCAATACCGATTCTGATAATGAAAACCCCGAGCCAACCCCTGACCCAGAGCCAACTCCAGATCCCGATTCATCAGATGGGGAAGCAGAAACGGACATCACTTTATATACCTTGGAAGGTGACAATCTAAAAAAGGTCCGGGATTACAAAGTATCTGGAAGTGCATTGGAACTTCAAAAAGATGTTGCCAAACATGAAGAGGTCTGGAATCTGGTCAAAAAAATCATCCCTTCTAATTATTTGGCCAAAATCAGCGACTTCATGATCTATGAAGGGGGTCAGAGCGGAATAGCCGGGTATGTTTTCAATACGGAAGAGGATTTAACCAAATGGAGACTTGGATTGGCCATTGATTATGCCTATGAAGGCGGTTTTAACTCAGATGGCCAGTTTGCCTATACCGTAATCCATGAGTTTGGGCATATCCTTACCTTGGATAATACCCAACTGGATTCTTCAATTGGGGAGGCTAGTTGTCAAAACTATTTTGTTGGGGAGGGCTGCGCTAAAAAAGAAGCCTACATTAACGAATTGTTCTCCAACCATTGGTCCGACATTTGGTCTGAATATCGCAATATTGATGAGGAGGATTTCTCCGCCTTGGATGCGTTTTATGAAAAATATAGAGACCGTTTTGTAACACCATACTCAGCCACAAATCCTGCGGAGGACATTGCAGAGGTCTTTGCCACATTTGTGACCAGGAGCAGCACGCTTCAAGTGGGCGAAAAGGCCGAAGCCAAAATGCAATCCTTACAAAATAAAAACGAGTTGGTAGTCCTTAAGGATTTTATTCTACAGAACACCAGAAGTTCCAAAAGAAGGGCTTTTTTCCCAAAGGGCGGCTCCTGGAAACATGGTGAACATGTGGGAAGGTCTAAAAAAGGATGTACACATCGCAGAACCACCTCCTAAAGCCAAGCACATGAAAAAAGTAATAGTCATAATGACATTGGTGCTATTCTCCTGTAGGTCAAACGAAAAAATTTTAGGCCAGGAAATGGCTAATGAAACCCTGATTTCCTATTCAAAAGGACCTTGTTTGGGAGGCCGGTGCCCTGTATACCAGCTAGAAGTTTATACGGACGGGACCTACTATCTGAAAAAATCCAAGGGTGCGTATTCCCAACGGAAACTGGAAGGAAAATTATCTGATGATGACCTTACAGCTCTTCATCAAATCCTGAATTCCACACCTGGCACTGTTGAGCCTTTTAGGCGTATTCGTGATGTACCGGTGACCAGTCTCACTTATAATGGCAAAAAACACAAATACCATGCTTCCCGGATTGAAGGTCCGCTTCATACCATCAATTCCCGAATAGAGGAATTGGTCAGTACAATATATGCTAGGTAGTCCCAAAACCATGTTGTACGCTGTAAAAGGTCGTTTCTGTTGAAGCGGCCTTTTCTTTTTCAACTGGGTCAGTCCAACAAGATACCTTTTGAATGACTTATCTTCGGGGTATGCCTCAAAAACCAAAGATGTATTTCAATTGGAGTTCTGGAAAGGATTCCGCATTGGCCCTGTATCACTTGCTAAAACAAAACACACACAAGGTAGACCGATTGCTGACCACGGTCAACGCGCACCATGATCGGGTTTCCATGCATGGACTACGGAGAGAAGTTTTAGTGGCCCAGGCGAAATCCGTGGGAATTCCACTGGACATTCTAGAAGTCCCGGAAAAACCCTCAATGGAAACCTATAATGCCTTAATGGAATCTAAGATAAAGGCATTGGTATCCGATGGTTATTCGCATGCCGCTTTTGGAGATATCTTTTTGGAGGACCTAAAGCAATATCGTGAAAAGATGTTGGGCAAATACAACATTTCCTGTGTCTTTCCAATTTGGAAACGGAACACCAAAGACTTGATTACGGAGTTCCTTGAACTTGGATTTCGCACCATCATTATTTGTATCAACAATTCCCTGCTGGACGAGTCGTTTCTTGACGCCGAAATTACCCCGGAATTGTTGGCACGCCTTCCAGACAATGTAGACCCTTGTGGTGAAAATGGGGAATTCCATACCTTTTGTTTTGATGGTCCCCTATTTGATCATCCCATCGCATTTGAATTGGGTGAAAAAGTATTTCGCACCTACGACAATCCTTCCGACGCTACTGCTCCAATACCATTTGGGTTTTGCGATGTACTCCTAAAATGAGTTGTAGACCAATTTCATAAACTCCCCGACCTTTTGGGGTTCTAGCCATCGTGTAACGATCAATAGGCCGTTTTTTTGGTCCACAACAATGAAATTGCCTCCAAATCCGGCGGCATAAAACAAATGCTCCGGCACACCTTCCCAATGTCTGGGGCCCTTTTGGTTCAACCACCACATATAGCCATAATTTATATTGGGAATGGAAGGTTTTGTGGCTTTGGCAATCCAAGCCTCGCTGATGAGTTGTTCCTTATCCCATTTCCCCTTGTTTAAGAAGACCATCCCAAACCGTGCCATATCCTCCGCGCTAATAAAAAGACCCGCTCCAGAATGCCCGCCTCCTGTCACAGATTTCATTTGGATGCCATCCACCTCTGTCCAAGCGTGATCATAGCCAAACCAACGCCATGTAGAGGAAGCTCCAATCTTATCCATTAACTCTTGCTTAAGAACCATGGGCATTGGCTTGCGCCAAAGATGGGTAAGCGAATAGGCCAAAACATTCACCCGCACATCATTATATTCCATCACGGTACCGGGTTCGTTAAGCTTCCTAAATTTCCAATCGTCCAAACCTCCCTCCTTCGGAGGTCGATCTGCCCAATCTTTTAGCCCCCAGAGTTCTCCGGACCAATCCGAGTTCTGCTGCAGCAAATGCTCCCAGCTAACTTTGCTGTTGTGGTTCCCACCAAAAGTTCCATCCCAAATGTAGTTCCCTACCTTATCATCCGTATCGTTCAACAACCTTTGGTCCCAAGCCAATCCGGCCATGGTAGACAGGAAACTCTTGGTAACACTAAAGGTCATATCCACCCGTTGGGTGTCGCCCCACGAAGCCAATATGTAGCCATTTTTTAGAATCATTCCTGCAGGTCCGCCTCGCTTCTTGGTAGGACCCAAAACTTTATGAAAAGGCTCCCTCTCAAATCCTTTTAAAATGCCCCTTCTTAAATCCCGGGAGCCGGAATATTCGTTTTCCATGGCAAAATCCACAGCCTCTTGGAGTTTGTCCGTCTTGAAATTAAATTGTCCGGTTTCAGCTTTTTTCCAAACCTCATTGCGTTTGGGAAAATTTAGGTCTTGCCCAAGTATCGGGAGACTAAGAACCAGGCAGAACAGGAGACAAAAAATTCTTTTCATATCACTACTTAAAAATGAAAAATCAAGTTAGTGATTGAAAATTGAAATCTGAAGATTTTTGGGCAGCAATGTCTAGAATTTCTTTTTGAGTTTAAGCTCACCTAAGGAATCATAATAACGCCAAGTTCCAATCTGTTCATCCTTTCTATATCTTCCTGTGATTTTTTTCACACCGTTAGGATGATATTCCAGATATTTTCCATGCTTGAGTCCATTCTTAAGATCCACCTCAAACCGAACATTTCCATTAGCGTATTTTTTGCTGAAGGATTTTGCATTCAGATCAGACGGATAGATGGATTTTAAATCAAAAACAGACTCGGTAATCCCCTTAGGTTGTTGTGTTGGCCTCTTGGTGCTTGGTGCCGTGGAGAATGGTTCGAGGTCACCAACATCTTGGTAATTCACCACCATTCGACTCTCAAATAAATCTTCGTTCGGACTAAGCTGGAGTCCCATTTTGGAAAAACAAACTATGAAGTTTCTATTCTTTTTAAGCTGCCGTTGGGTCTTGCTATCTGCCATAGACCTCATATTTTCATAAAGTAGGGGAACATTACTATAAAGGAATAGGCTGGATTTGTTTTGGAATTTAGCATCAAAATCCCGGAAATCCTTTGATTGTTCCATAGTGTTTCCTTTCAGAAAATCGTCAATGATTCCTTTTAAGGTGTTTGGGTTATTACTGAAGATTACATAATCCGCCACCTGCGTGAAATAGGGTTTGTCAAATTCCTTAAATCGGTTCCCCAACAAGATTTTAAAGAAGCCTTTAATCGAAAGAAAATTGATTTCATGGTCTTTATAGTCCACGGCCTTAAATTTTACCGGGGTCTTCTTCTTGATCTGCTTAAGTACAAAATCCAAGTTCCTTTTCGCCTCCACAGAATCTTTGGTCTTTAGTACCAGGGCCAGATCATTCTTCTTTTTGGAAATACCCGTGTTGATCTGCAACAACGCAATCTCTTCTCCAATCCAATCGACAAAATTTTCCTTCACATTGATTTTAAGGAATTTCTCCACCTTCTCTATTCCAGATTTGTACCCTTCAAACTGTTCTGGATTGCTTTGTTGGATGGCTTCAAAATTTTCATAAAACGTTGGGAACGAATCAAATCCATAACTTATGTAAAGAGCTGTTCGGGCCGGGGCTATCTCAGGAATACTTCGTTTTGCCCTACCCGATTTTTGAAGCGCTTTAAGGTAGGTATGATTCGTGCTGCTTATGTTGGTATAGCCGTCCGCGGTAATGGTGCTCTTCTCATCCAAATCGATATGGAACCCAGAAAACAAAAAGTTCTTGCTGGCGCGGTCTAACCATTCATTTTGCTGATCGGAAAAACGGGCGTAATACTCATCCAAAAAATCGTATTGCAGGTATACTCGAAACAAATCCTCCAAACCTACTCGGGAATTGATCTCCAAAAAGTCAAGGTTTCTGCCCAGTTTGGGCTCACTATACTGATCAAGGGAAGCTTCCACCAAGGTATGGGTGTACGAGGCTACCAATTGGTTTTTGATAAATGCCAGATAAAGGGTTTCCTTATGAATACGATCAAACACCTCCAGGATCTCATGTTCATGGTACGTGCGCTTGCTCATCGTATAGTTATCGTTGAGCAAGGTGTTCAGATACGTTTTTAAAAGCTTTAGCTTCGCGATGCGCTTTAGGTCCAGGACATAGAAAATTCCGTAGTCCTTTTTACTGACCATATGGATGGAAATAAAAAGGGAACGACCATCAAAAAACTCGAACAACTTATGATTGTTGTTAAAGACGGTGTCCACTTTTTGAATGTTCTCTGTTAACTGGGCGAAGTAATCGTTTTTCTGAAGGTGTCGCCAAGCTTCGCTTTCACTTACTTTGGCCCAGCTATCAACTGGTTTCTCAGATTCTATAATGAATACGGCATCTTCTGGGATCAGGTAGATGGATTGTAGGTTGGTTTTGGGAGATAGAATAAAAATGTAGGCCAGATAACATAGGTAAAGTACCAATAAGGCCAAAAGTCCAAGTAGAATTCTTTTTTTGGTCATGGTTCCCAAAGCATCTTATACCAAAACGAAGAAACCGGGTTTTTAGTTTACCACCCACTTCTGGATTCTCTCAGCTTGCAAACGCAAACCAACTACGGAAAAGAAACGCGGCGTACTATAAACTTTTTAGGTCCTTAATGGTTTTGAAAGCCACATCAACCTGGTCCTCGTTCACCAAGATGGTAAACTCGTTGGTGGTGGAAATCACCTCGTACAGAATGATGCCCTCCCACGCCAACCGCTGGAAAATAAAATAATAGATTCCAGGAACGGAAACATTTTCAGCTGGGAGCTTTACCGTAATGGAGGATAGGTTCTCCGCCTTTTGGGTACAACGTTCGTGCATAAAGTACTTTTCCACCACACTGTCCATTAGACTGCTAATGACAATATTGATTTCGTTGACCCCTCTTGACGAGGTATAGAACACATCTTGGTTGGTATTGACCTCCTCCAGGAGTTTGGCCTGTTGCCCCAAAATGGTCTCTGAGGCCAAAAAGGTGTAATCCGTTAAGGAAGAGCGTACCGTAATTTCCCCAATATTCTTTAGCACTTTAACAATTCTATGGGTTGCCCTAAACTCCAAGTCATCAGAAAGTCGTTTGAGCGCCATTACAATAGCCCCATCTTTTACATCTTTTCCCAAAGCCTCGGAGATTTCCGGTTTGATTTGACGCGAAAGGGAAGTAAGGTTGATGATACCCTGAGCTAGGGCACTTTGCAGGAAGGGTTTCTTTTTAATGTAGTGTTCAACTACTGCGGATATGGTTTTCATTTTGCCTGGTTTGAGACAAAATTAACATATTGTTACAAATAAAACAAATGGTTAGAAATGATAGAAGGCATTTTTCAAATGTTCCACCTTATAGGTGTCCGTAGTTT
>JBCCUY010000210.1:0-6305 GCA_039196145.1 Bacteroidota bacterium | reverse complement strand
GGAAAACGTGAAGGCCGCAATGACAGCCACAGGTGTCATACAGGTCAAAAGAAAAAGGATTTTCTTCCCTTCACTTTTATCCAAGGAATGATAAAAGCTTTCCTTTTTCTTAAGAAACTTGTAAAAGAACTTTCCTATGGCCTCAATAACTCCCTTCATTCTAATGAAAATCACAAGATTAACCTAAATGTAAACAAAAGAAATTACCTTTGGCAGGTGTTGTACCTATGTTGTACCTAAGGGAAAGAAAAAAGGCTCCCGATTTCTCGGAAGCCTTGTGTTTACTGTTGCGGTCTGGACGGGACTCGAACCCGCGACCCCCTGCGTGACAGGCAGGTATTCTAACCAACTGAACTACCAGACCAATGATTTTATCTTTTACAGACTCTGGCTACAGCCAGATTCAAATCTTGTTCATTTACTTTTTGCAAAGCGAGTGCAAATATACATTTCCGTTTCGTATTCAACAAAAGAATTTTTTAAAAATTGGGCTAAGCAAATTTTTGCCGCTCAACCATAAAGGTATTCAGTACTTGTGAGAAGTCCGAGCGCACGTCCACGCCAACATATTTGATTTTGTATTGCGCACATTTAAGTTTTAATTCTTCTTGATACTGCTTGACTTTTTTCTGATATACCTCCCGTATATTCTCCGCATAAATATCAATATGTGCCCCGGTCTCAACGTCTAAATAACGCTTTGGGGAATTTTCAAAATTGAACTCAAGTTCATGCTCATAATCCAATAAATGAAAAAGAACAACGGAGTGTTTATTGTACTTCAAATGCCGGAGGGCATCAAAAAGTTGGGCTTCCTCAGTTTCGGTCTGGAACATGTCCGAAAACAAAAAAATAAGACTTCGCCTATGTATTTTTTCCGCAATTTGATGTAAAAAAGTGTAGGTCTTGGTTTCTATGGATGAGTTGGCATCGCTGGAAATCTCGTTAAGTTTGGAATAGAGCATCTGAAAATGCCTTTCGCTACTTTTTTCCGAAGTATGGAAATCATAAGTGTCAGAATAGATACTTAGTCCAATGGCATCTCGTTGCCGCTTTAAAATTTGCATGAGCGAGGCAATTGCCAGAACCCCAAAACCTATCTTGTTGAGATGGTCTATGCCCAAAGTATCAATTTTTGGGTAGTGCATAGATGCCGAGTTGTCCAATATCATATGACATCTGAGGTTGGTTTCATCCTCATAGCGTTTGGTGTACAATCGGTCCGTTTTGGCAAAAAGCTTCCAGTCAATGTGTTTGGTGCTTTCTCCAGCATTGTAGATTTTATGTTCTGCGAACTCAGCTGAGAAGCCATGGAAAGGACTTTTGTGAATGCCGCTTATAAAGCCTTCCACGATTTGGTTGGCCAACAGCTCCAGATTTTGGAATAGCTGCGATTTATGAAGTTCCGATCTTACGTCCATAGTCAAATTCAGGCTCAATATAAAACAAAAAAGGCTTGGCATTTGCCAAACCTTTTTTAAAATCCTTTAGGACTAATTTGTTTATAATACGGCCTCTATGGCATCTGTATATACCTTTTTGGGCGATACCCCAACTTGACGATTAACAATTTCACCATTCTTGAAAACCAATACTGTGGGGATGTTGCGCACTCCGTATTTAGCAGCGAATTGTTGGTTGGCGTCAACATCAACCTTACCTACAACTGCTTTGCCTTCATATTCTTGACTTACTTCTTCGATGATCGGGCCTACCATTCTACACGGACCGCACCAAGCTGCCCAAAAATCCACGACTACAGGTTTGTCGCTCTTTAGTACCACGTCATCAAAAGTTGCATCTGTTATTTCTAGTGCCATTGTATTTGTTTTATTATTCGCAAATTTAGTCAAATAATGTCCACTTTCCTTACTGCTAAGGTATTCGTTTTCATTATTGTACCATCAAGGTTTGTTATATGTCCCTTAGTTTAATTTGTAATGTATCTCGTTCTCTTCCAGCGCCGAAAGTAATTCGCTATTGATTTTCACCTTTTGTTTTCTGCTCGATAGATTGAGTTTGATTTCCTCCTGCATCTCGTAAACCACAAAATTTAAGGTATGGTCCCCTTTATGGGAACGAAGGGTATCCTTTAGGGTTTGGATTCTCTTCTCCTGTAATCGTGCAATGTCCAGCTTTATGGTCAGTTTTTTGGCAAAGGTCTCCATAACGTCCTGAATCATCTTAATCATCCTGAATTCCAATCGCGGGTCCGATTTTTTACCCGTTTCCCTGTTCACCCATCCTTCTTTTACAAAAGCCCTAACATAGACCATATGATTGATAAGCATATGCTTACGATGCTCCAGATACTGTTCGCCAAAAATTCGGAACTCGTAAGATTCCGTATAATCCTCCAGGGTGAAGATACCCCAGGGCTTTCCATTTTTTGAGGTTCGATGTTGAACGTCAGTAATGACTCCCGCAAATGAAAGTTCCCGATTCACATGGTCCTCAAGATTATGGACGAAGGATACGCCGGTATTGCAAAATGCCTTGATTTCCTTTTTGAAATCGTCCAGAGGATGTCCTGAAATATAGATGCCTACCACTTCCTTTTCGCGCCTAAGCTTTTGCATGGTACCCCAATCTTCGCAAGGCGGAACGACCGGCTCTGGAATTTGCACTTCACTTGATTCACCGAACATGTCCAATTGCGATGCATTCTGGCTTTCTTGAAACCTGGAAGCGTTTTTGATAAGTTTCTCCAGAAAAACAACACCATCTCCCTCGTCATGGAAATATTGTGCCCTATGGATGCCGCCAAAAGAATCAAACCCTCCTGCAAGCGCCAAATTCTCGAACGATTTCTTATTGGCTGCCCGGAGGTCAATGCGTTTGGCCATATCAAAAACAGAGGAATATGGACCATCCTTTTTTCGGTTTTCCACAATAGTCTCCACAGCGGAACGCCCAACACCTTTTATGGCCCCCATTCCAAAACGTACGGCGTTGTTTTGGTTTACTGCAAATTTGTAATAGGATTCGTTGACATCAGGACCAAGCACTTCAAGTCCCATCCGCTTGCATTCCTCCATAAAGAAGGTCACCTGCTTAATATCGTTCATATTATTGGAAAGTACCGCAGCCATATACTCAGCGGGGTAGTGGGCCTTAAGGTAGGCCGTTTGGTAGGCGATATACGCATAGCAAGTAGAATGACTCTTATTGAAGGCATAAGAGGCAAAAGCTTCCCAATCTTTCCATATTTTCTCCAAGATCTCCCTAGGATGACCATTCTTTTCCCCACCATCCAAAAATTGCGGTTTTAGTTTCTGCAGTAGGGCGAAGATTTTTTTTCCCATGGCTTTCCGCAATACATCTGCATCACCTTTGGAGAAACCCGCCAGCTTCTGGGAAAGCAACATCACCTGTTCTTGGTAAACAGTAATTCCATAGGTCTCCTTGAGGTACTCTTCCATATCTGGAAGGTCGTATGTAATTTCTTCCTCTCCATGCTTCCGAGCAATAAAACTGGGGATGTATTCCATTGGTCCAGGACGGTACAGGGCATTCATGGCAATAAGGTCATCAAAAACCGTGGGTTTTAGGTTTTTCATGTGCTTTTGCATCCCAGGAGATTCGTACTGGAAAATCCCAACTGTATCGCCCCGTTGGAAAAGCTCATAGGTCTTTTCGTCGTCCAGAGGAAAATCGTCCGGAACAAGTTCCATTCCGGTTCTTGCCTTTACTATTTTTACCGTATCCTTGATCAACGTTAGCGTCTTAAGCCCCAAAAAGTCCATTTTGAGCAGACCGGCACTTTCAACCACGGAGTTGTCGAATTGGGTAACATACAAATCCGAATCCTTGGCTGTGGCAACAGGGACAAAATTGGTAATGTCGTCTGGAGTAATGATTACCCCACAGGCATGAATCCCTGTATTTCTTAGTGAGCCTTCAAGTATTCGGGCCATATTGACTGTTTGCCCTTCTAAATCATCACCTTCAGAAATATTAAGGAGTTGGTGGATTTTATCCAAATCATCTGAACGGAACTTTTTCTTTAGGTCCGCCTCTTCCACTCCAAAAATTTTGTTCAACTTGGACATATTTGGAATAAGCTTGGCGATTCTATCCGCTTCGCTCAAGGGCAAATCCAACACCCGGGCCGTATCCCTGATGGAAGATTTGGCGGCCATGGTACCATAAGTGATAATCTGGGCCACCTGATTGGCTCCATATTTATCGATAACATAATCCATGACCTTACCGCGTCCCTCATCATCAAAGTCGATATCAATATCAGGCATGGAGACCCTGTCCGGATTTAGGAATCGCTCAAAAAGCAAATCGTATTTTAAGGGGTCTATATTTGTTATGCCGAGGCAGTAGGCCACTACTGACCCGGCCGCTGATCCACGGCCAGGACCTACCGAAACACCCATATTTCTGGCTTCCCGGATAAAATCCTCCACAATAAGGAAATAACCAGGATATCCCGAGTTTTCAATGGTGCCCAACTCAAAATCTATCCGTTCCGTAATTTCATCGGTAATGGTACCGTAGCGTTTTTCAGCACCTTGATAAGTGATATGTCTCAGATAAGCGTTCTCACCACGTTTACCGCCATCGGCCACATCCTCCCCAACCTTAAATTCGGCAGGAATATCAAACTTGGGTAGCAGAACATCTCGGGCTAAATCAAAAGGTTCCACCTTGTCCACAATTTCCTGAATGTTCAGGATGGCTTCCGGAACATCCTTAAAAAGGGACTTCATTTCGTCAGCCGATTTGAAGTAATATTCTTGATTTGGTAATCCGTATCTATAGCCCCGTCCCCTACCAATAGGAGTTGTCTGCTTTTCACCGTCTTTTACACACAATAAAATGTCGTGCGCCTCAGCATCTTCTTTGGCGCAGTAATAGGTGTTATTGGTAGCAACTAACTTTACCTCATGTTTTTTGGCCAGTTGGAGTAAAACCTGGTTGACCCGATCTTCATCTTCCTGACCATGTCGCATTATTTCAATGTATAGGTCGTCTCCAAATTCCTGTTTCCACCACAGAAGGGCTTCCTCGGCCTGTTTTTCACCTGTGTTTAGGATTTTATTGGGCACTTCCCCATATAAATTTCCTGTGAGCACCATCACATCCTCTTTGTATTGTGATATGATTTTTCGGTCGATTCGGGGGACGTAGTAAAAACCATCCGTATAGGCTATGGATGACATCTTGGCCAAGTTGTGATAGCCATTTTTGTTCTTGGCCAATAGGACAATTTGGTAACCGTGGTCTTTTACATTCTTGTTGGTATGGTCATCGCACACATGAAATTCACATCCAATAATTGGGGTAATCTCTTTTTCGGGAGGAGCTTCCCCATTAGCTTCCTGTTCAGTATTTCTTTCCTTAACACCTTTATTATGGGCTTTTATCTCTTTCACAAAATGAAAGGCCCCCATCATGTTGGCATGGTCTGTTAGGGCCACGGCCGGCATGGCATTTTCAGCTGCTGATTTAACCAGGCTTTTAATGTTTATGGTGGACTGCAGTACAGAGAACTGCGAATGGTTGTGCAAATGTGCAAAAGGTGCATCGGCAAGATGGGCAACATTTTTGTTGATTTCATCTTCGGAAATTCCGCCAGTATCCTTGGCCCAAAGTGCATCTGCAATTTCTTTGGAGGCCTTTTTTAGGTTGAGGTGTTTGAGACCAACAAGTTCGATTTCCTGAGGGTTGGCGACTGAAAACTTTTCAAAATAATCAGGTTGAACATCCAGCTCCTGAATTGAAAAGTGTCTGTTTCGGACCAATTCCAAAAAACATCTCGTAGTGGCCTCAACATCGGCGGTGGCATTATGGGCTTCTGCGAAAGGCTCTCCGAACAAATGCTCGTGCAGTTCGGTCAGGGTCGGTAATTTAAATTTTCCACCACGACCTCCTGGGATTTTGCACATTTCGGCCGTAGCCTCGGTACAGGTATCCAAAACGGGAAGGGATGTCAAATTGTTTTCAACGCCTATCCGGTGGAATTCACAACCCATGACGTTAATGTCAAAACCCACGTTTTGACCCACGATAAATTTGGCTTTGGATAGGGCCTCGTTAAAAGTATCCAAGGTCTCTTGCAACGAAATACCTTGTTCTTCTGCCAATGCTGTTGAAATGCCGTGTACCTGCTCCGATTCGTAAGGAATATTGAATCCATCAGGTTTTATCAACATATCCTTGTGCGCCACCAAATTCCCCAATTCATCATGCAATTGCCAGGCAATCTGAACGCATCTAGGCCAGTTATCGGTATCTGTTATTGGGGCGTCCCAGCGTTTGGGCAATCCAGTGGTCTCGGTGTCAAAAATTAG
>JBCCUY010000209.1:0-6370 GCA_039196145.1 Bacteroidota bacterium | reverse complement strand
CCGGAATTGAATAAGGCCATTATAGAAAACGCCCACGCGATTGCCAACCCAGGTTGCTTCGCTACGGCCATTCAGTTGGGTCTATTGCCATTGGCAAAAGCCGGGTTGCTCCAGGGAGAAATCCACACCAACGCAATCACCGGAAGTACCGGTGCAGGAGTCGGATTGTCCGCTACTTCCCACTTTAGCTGGCGGAACAACAATGTTTCTTGGTACAAACCTTTTACACATCAACATTTAGGTGAAATTGGTGAAAGTCTAAACTCCTTCGGAAACCCAACTGGGAAGCAATATTTTCTTCCTACCCGAGGAAACTTTACCAGGGGAATTTTAGCCACATCTTACACCAAGTTTGATGCTGATTTGGAAACGGCTAAGTCTTTGTTCGCTTCATTTTATGCCGATGCAGCTTTCACACATGTATCGGAAGAACCTATTCACCTGAAGCAGGTGGTCAATACCAACCAATGTCACATTCACTTGCATCAACATGAAGATGTCCTGTTGGTAACGTCGGCCATAGATAATTTATTGAAGGGAGCCTCAGGACAAGCGGTGCAAAACATGAACCTTATGCACGGCTGGGACCAACGGGAAGGACTACAATTAAAAGCAGGAGTTTTTTAAAAATAACAAGATGAAAATAGCAATTATAGGAGCGGGGAATTTGGGGTTATCCATTGCCAAAGGAGTTTTGCACAGCAATGGTGCAACCACTATGTATTTGACCAAACGAAACACCTCAGCCATAAAGGATTTTGAAAAGTATGGTAATGTAGTGGTCACCTCGGATAACGAGGAGGCGGTAAAAAAATCTGACATTCTGATTTTCGCCGTACAACCGGGACACTTCTCCAGCATCCTAGAGGACGTTAAAGATCTATTGACAGAAAATCATGTGTTGATCAGTACCATTACCGGGTTTAGCATTTCTAAAATGGAGGAAATCGTTGGCAAAGATAAATATGTCATTCGCAGTATGCCCAACACAGCTATTTCAGTTGGGAATTCCATGACATGTATTTGCAGTAACGAATTGGGTAAAAAGCGCATCGACCTGGCCAAGGCCATTTTTAATCGAATGGGGCATACTTTGGAAATCCCAGAAGAGCAAATGCAGGCGGCAACGGTTATTTGCGCCAGTGGAATTGCTTTTTGGATGCGATTGATTAGGGCAACCACACAAGGTGCCATCCAGTTGGGTTTTGATGCCAATGAAGCACAAGAATTAGCAATGCACACCTGTAATGGAGCTGCCAGCTTGCTCATCGATTCGGGTAGTCATCCTGAAGAAGAGATAGATCGGGTAACCACGCCCAAAGGTTGCACCATTTCAGGGTTAAACGAAATGGAGCATCAAGGATTGAGTTCCTCCCTAATCAGGGGTATCGTTACCTCTTTCGAAAAAATCAACCAAATCAAAAAAGGATAGATTCAGTGTGATGGAAATCCAGACCAAAAAAAGAAACATGAAATTATTCGATGTATATCCCTTATATGATGTTACCCCGGTATACGCCAAGGGCATTGAGGTGAAAGATGAACAAGGACAAACCTATCTCGATTTTTATGGTGGGCATGCCGTAATTTCCATTGGACATGGACATCCGCATTACGTGCAGCGGCTCAAAGACCAGTTAGATAAAATTGGTTTCTACAGTAACTCCGTGCAGAATCCCCTGCAAAGGGAACTTGCGGAAAAATTGGGTATTTTATCTGGGTGCGCGGATTATGATCTGTTCCTTTGTAATTCCGGGGCAGAGGCCAATGAAAATGCGCTCAAAATGGCATCATTTCACACGGCCAAGTCCAAGGTAATCGCCTTTAAGAACAGTTTTCACGGCCGTACTTCCGCCGCCGTTGCCGCAACGGACAATCCCGCCATCAATGCTCCAATAAACCAGCAACAGGAAGTCACATTTCTTCCCCTAAACGATTTTGGTACATTTGAGGAAGCTTTAAAAAAAGACTCCTATTGTGCAGTGATTATCGAGCCCATCCAAGGTGTCGGGGGCTTAGATGAACCTACCACTGAGTTTTTCCAGTTTGTTGCTGAAAACTGTAAATCAAATGGTATCGTACTTATTGCCGACGAAGTGCAATCTGGATTTGGCAGAAGCGGAAAGTTCTTTGCCTTCCAACACCATGGGATACAACCGGATGTGATTACCATTGCCAAGGGAATGGGTAACGGCTTCCCCGTCGGTGGGGTCTTGATCCATGAGTCATTCAAGGCTTCGTACGGACTGTTGGGAACCACATTTGGTGGTAATCATTTGGCCTGCGCTGCCGTGCTTTCCGTTCTTGAGGTCATGGAGGACGAACACCTAGTCGACCGGGCCGCAGAGATGGGTTTATACTGTAAGGAAAAGGCTTCCCAAATTTCACAGGTAAAAAATATCAAAGGAAGAGGTTTAATGCTTGGCCTTGAATTTGATTTTGAAGTGGCTGGTTTACGCAAAGACCTCATCCATAAGCAATATATCTTTACAGGTGGGGCCAAAAACAAAAAATTACTACGAATTCTACCTGCATTGAACGTGACAAAAACCCAGGTTGATGTGCTTTTCGAGGCACTAAAAAAAGAACTATCATGAAGCATTATCTATCCATAAATGATGCGGACTCCCTTCCCGAATGGGTGGACGAGGCCATCACATTGAAACAGAATCCTTATCAATTCAAGGAGTTAGGAAAACACAAAACTATCTGCTTGCTGTTTTTCAATAACAGCCTGCGTACCCGTCTAAGTACCCAAAAAGCGGCCATGTATCTAGGAATGGAAGTAATGGTCATGAATTTTGGTAGTGAAGGCTGGGTGTTAGAATATGAAGATGGAACTATTATGGACAAGGGCACATCTGAACATATTAAGGAAGCAGCCAAGGTGGTATCCCAATATTGTGACATTGTGGCTATCCGAGCCTTTGCCCAGCTAAAGGACAAAGAAAAAGATGAGGCTGAGCAGGTACTCAACGGTTTTTCCAAGTTTGCCTCCATTCCTGTGGTGAATATGGAAAGTTCCACCGCCCATCCCTTGCAGGCCTTGGCCGATGCCATAACTTTGAAAGAACATGAAACAAAGTCAAGGCCCAAAGTAGTGTTGTCCTGGGCCCCTCATCCAAAGGCCTTGCCCCATGCTGTTGCCAATTCTTTTGTGGAAATGATGAAACTTCAAGATGCAGATTTTATCATTACACATCCTGAAGGTTACGAACTGAATCCAGAGATTACGGCAGGGTGCACAATAGAATACAATCAGCAAAAAGCCCTTGAGAATGCGGACTTTGTATATGTAAAAAATTGGAGCAGTTACATCAATTATGGCCAAGTGCTCTCAAAGGATTTGGCTTGGACCATGACACATGAAAAGCTAGGTCATGCTAAATTTATGCACTGCTTGCCCGTAAGAAGAAACGTGGTGGTAGAGGATGCAATATTGGATGGAAATCAATCCTTGGTCGTGGAACAAGCCAACAATCGGACATTTTCAGCTCAAATTGTATTGAAAAAAATCCTGGAAACTCTTTAAACATGAAACTAAAAAACAAGGTGGCCATAGTTACTGGTGCTACAAGTGGGATGGGAAAAGCCATGGCCCAAATCTTCCATAAAGAGGGCGCAAAACTTATAGTCTCTGGCAGGAATGTAGAACGAGGAGAAGCACTTGCCCAGGAGTTGTCCGACTCAGTTTTTGTCCCAGGCGATGTGAGCCGGCCCAGCTACAATAAAGAGCTTGTGGATACCGCTATCAAAACCTTCGGAAAATTGGACATCATCTCCCTAAATGCGGGCGTTTTGGGCTTGGGAAATGTGGTGGATCTTCCGATTGAATCCTGGCAAAAAACCATGGACACCAATTTGGGCTCCATCTTCTATCTATCCAAATATGCCCTCCCCGAATTGCAGAAAACATCAGGGGATATTCTAATCAATGCCTCCATCGCGGCTTTCAAGAGCTTCCCCAACCATCCGGCGTACTGCGCTTCAAAAGCAGCTTCTGTTGCACTGATGAAGCAATTGGCCGTAGAGTACGCACCAAAGGTGCGGGTGAACGCTATCTGCCCAGGGCCTGTGGACACCCCTTTGATTTGGGACTCGGCCAAGGCCTTTCCAGATCCAGAACAAGCCGTGGAAGATGCTAAAAATGCCACACTCTTAAATCGGTTGGGAACTCCCGAAGATATTGCCAAACTAGGCCTTTTTCTAGTTTCGGACGATGCTTCTTGGATTACCGGAACGGCCATGACCATCGATGGCGGAATCTTAAATGCGTGATATGAAACCACAATTGTCCATCGTAAAAATAGGAGGGAATGTCATCGAAAGTCCAGCAAGGTTATCACATTTGCTTGGATTGTTTTCCAAGCTGGATGGACCGAAGATTTTGGTGCATGGAGGTGGCAAAAAAGCCACTGAAACAAGTAAAAGATTGGGTATTGAATCTAAAATTGTCAACGGAAGAAGAATAACGGACACAGAGAGTCTTGATGTTGCCATTATGGTTTATGCAGGTTTGGTCAACAAAAAAATTGTTGCGGAACTGCAGTCCAAAAACACCAATGCCATGGGTATGAGTGGCGCGGATGCCAATGCAATTCGAGCTCACAAAAGACCTGTGAAAGAAATTGACTTTGGTTGGGTAGGCGATGTGGATGGCGTGCATTCAGAAAACTTATTGAAGCTGCTCCAAGCTGGATTTACCCCCGTATTTTGTGCCCTGACCCACGATGGAGGGGGGCAATTGTTCAATACAAATGCAGATACCATTGCCGCAGAATTGGCCATTGGAATGGCCAGTCATTTTGAAACTACCTTATATTATTGCTTTGAAAAGAAAGGGGTACTGCTCAGCATCGAAGATGAGGATTCAGTAGTGGAACATATCAACTCATCCAGTTATAAAGAACTGCTGGACCAAGGTGTTATTGCCGATGGTATGTTACCCAAGATGCACAATTGTTTTCAAGCCCTTCAGAACAAGGTACACGAGGTCCGCATTGGGAACAGTTCCATGCTTGAAAAGACCGATTCAAAATTCACCACCATAACGCTATGAAAATCAATCAAGAAACCTTGACCCAAAAAGCCATAGAGCTGCTAAAACAGTTGATCTCAACCCAGTCTTTTTCTGGGGAAGAGGATAAAACAGGGGATGCCATCGAAAACTGGCTTCGGGGATTTGGTGTACAAACGGAGCGACAGTTCAACAATGTCTACGCGTTCAACAAGTATTTTGACGAGAGTAAACCCACGCTACTCTTAAACTCGCACCACGATACGGTTAAGCCCAACAGCGCCTATACCAAAGACCCCTTTAACGCCCATGTTGAGGATGGGAAACTCTATGGTTTGGGAAGTAATGATGCCGGGGGTTGTCTGGTCTCCCTGTTGGCAACCTTTGTCCATTTTTATGAAATGGAAAACCTCAGCCACAATATTATTATGGCTGCAACTGGCGAGGAGGAAGATGCCGGAGAAAAAAGTCTAACTGCTTTGTTGCCCATCCTACCAAAAATTGATGTTGCCGTGGTAGGGGAACCCACCTTAATGGATTTGGCCATTGCGGAAAAGGGCTTGATCGTATTTGATGCCGTTGTTAACGGTACTCCTTCGCACGCGGCCCACCCCAACAACAACAATTCCATTTATAATACCATTGACGTCCTCCAATGGTTTAAGGGATACGCTTTTGAAAAAGTATCCAATGTTTTGGGTGAGGTAAAAATGACCGTTACCCAAATCAGCGCGGGAAATCAGCACAATGTGGTGCCAGCTCAAGTGGATTTGGTGGTGGACGTCCGAGTGAACGATTGTTATTCCAACCAAGAAATTGCCAACTTACTTGAACGGGAGGCCCCTTGTAAAATGATTCCAAGGTCACTTCGATTGAACTCCTCAGCCATTGATGCAGAACATGACTTGGTAAGGAGTGGCATATCGTTAGGCAGAAAAACCTATGGTTCCCCAACATTATCCGATCAGGCTGCCTTGAGTTGCCAATCGGTTAAATTGGGCCCGGGTGACAGCACGCGATCCCATTCGGCCAATGAATTTATACATCTACATGAAATTGAAGAAGGAATAGACCTCTATATCAAAATCCTAACAAGATTTTTAACGTAAAAAGAAAGTATGAAACTCTGGGACAAAGGCTTTAGCACCGATAAAAAAATAGATCATTTTACCGTAGGTAACGACAGGGAATTGGATTTACTATTGGCAAAATATGATGTTATTGCTTCAAAAGCTCATGCCAAAATGTTGGGCAAAGTAGGTCTGATCACTAGCGATGAGGCAAAGTCGCTGGTAAAAGAATTGGATGCCATAGCGAAGAGTATTTCGAAAGGAAAGTTTACCATAGAGGATG
>JBCCUY010000208.1:0-6404 GCA_039196145.1 Bacteroidota bacterium | reverse complement strand
GTACAAAAAAATTGCCATTGTAATGCGCAATGGAGTATTCCACACCCCTTTCCCGTTGGGAAAAGATTTCAAAATCCCCTTCTGGATTGTCCGCATCCAAAATTTGATATTCCGTGGTCAACGTACTTACCGAACCTATTACAATATATTTTCTGGACTTGGTTTTATAAACAAAAGTGTTATAAGTGGAATCTTTCTCATGAAAAATCAGAACATCCTCCTTGGCCGAAGTCCCTAGCGTATGTCTATAAATCTTATCCGATCGCAGGGTAACAGGGTCTTTCTTGGTGTAAAACAATGTTTTTCCATCATTCCCCCACACGGAGCTACCCGTTGTATTTTCAATATGATCTGCTAGTATCTCTCCTGTATGTAGGTTTTTAACCTGAATGGTATACTGCCTTCTTGATACGGTATCCGTAGCAAATGATGCCATGGAGTTGTCCGGACTAACCGATATCCCCCTTAGATTGAAAAACTCGTGCTCTTTGGCTAGCTCATTACAGTTGAACATTAATTCATCCGCTCCCTCCAAATTGCCTTTTTTCCTGAAATACAAGGGGTATTCCCCACCTTTGACATATTTGGTGACATACCAGTAACCATTGTATTTATAAGGAACGGAATTATCGTCTTCCTTAATTCTGGATTTCATTTCCTGAAAGAGTTCTTCTTGGAAGCTCTTGGTGTGTGATGTCATCTCAGCATAATAGGAGTTTTCCGCGTTCAGATAGTCCAAAACTTCCTGATCTTCCCGGTCATTCATCCAGTAATAGTCATCTACCCTAACATCGCCGTGTTTTTCCAGTTTGACAGGGTTCTTTTTGGCCAAAGGAGCCTTTATCTGCATCAATTTGTTGTTTTCGGTTTTACAAGCGCCTGCAAAAATAAGGCTTATCAAAAAATAAAGTGGACGTACCGACCTATGTTTCATACCGATATAATTTGCCCCAAATTAGTACTTTTGAGTTCTAAAACATCCTAAATTCTGAATATGTTTGGAGATTTTATGGGCATGATGGGTAAACTCAAAGAAACCCAAGAAAAGGTAAAAGCCACCAAAGAACGGTTGAACACTGTTCTTATTGATGAAAGTTCATCTGATGGACTTATCAAAGTTACCATTACCGCTAATAGAGAGGTAAAATCCATAACTGTGGACGAATCACTGTTGCAGGACAAGGAGCAGCTGGAGGATTATCTGGTTTTAACAATGAACAAGGCCATAGAAAAAGCTACAAATGTCAATGAAACGGAGCTCGCTGCAGTGGCCAAAGAAGGAATGCCCAACATACCTGGAATGGATTCCCTATTTAAATAGTAAGGCTAGCCTATTGATATTAGTGCCTGCAGTAGATGGTCGTGCATTACCTGGGTATAGTCCAAATGTGTAACCATACGCAACTTTCCCTGTCCCATTCCAATTATTGAGATTTGTTTTCGCTGAAGTTTGTCCAAAAACACTTCCGAAGGCATTTTCTGCTCATCCAGCTCAAAAATGATAATGTTGGTTTCTATGGGCTCTACCTTTTTCACATATGGTAATCCAGATAAGACTTGGCCAATCTCTGCGGCTTTTTCATGATCTTTAGCAAGCCTGGCAATATTGTTATCCAGGGCATAAATTCCTGCTGCTGCTAAAAACCCGGATTGGCGCATACCTCCACCCAAGACTTTTCGGACCCTTAATGCCTTATCAATTAATTCTTTGCTGCCAACCAAAACGGAACCTACCGGGCATCCTAACCCCTTGCTCAGACAAACACTTATGGTATCAAACAATTGTCCGTAGTCCTTAGGGTCTTCGTTCTTGGCCACCAAAGCGTTCCAAAGACGTGCACCGTCCAAATGATAGTGCAAACCATTCGTATCACACACTTTTTTTATCTGCTTCAAGGTCTCAAAATCCCAGCAAGCACCTCCTCCCTTATTGGTGGTGTTTTCAATGCATACCAAGGTGGTCAACGGGCTGTGGTAAAAGTCGGGCGGGTTAATACTTTCTTCGACCTGTGAAGCGGTCATCATTCCCCTATGACCATCCACCAATTTGCAAGATACCCCGCTATTAAAACTTACCCCTCCTCCTTCATAGTTATAAACATGTGCGTATTTATCGCAAATCAACTGTTCTCCTGGTTGCGTATGTAGCTTGATTGCGGTTTGATTCGCCATAGTACCACTTGGAAAAAATAGGGACGCTTCCATACCGAAATAATCCGCAACTTTAGTTTCAAGGGCATTCACGCTAGGGTCGTTTTTAAAGACATCGTCCCCTACCCTGGCCTCCATCATGGCCTGAAGCATCCCCTTGGAGGGATTGGTGACCGTATCACTGATCAAATTAACTTCCATAATCGGCCAAGCTTAATGAAAACAATCCATTCCTATGGGAGAACCATCCGGTATTTTTGGCGAAGCCATCACTTTAAAGCTTTTAGGAGCTTTGAACAGCGCATCGATACGCCTTACCATTTCGGCAGAAATTGCATTTCTATCAGTATTAAGAATGGACACCTTGAGGGATTTCAAGGTCTCTATAGCGATGGCATTTACCTGAGGGTGAACGCTCCTAGTCGCAGCCAAGTTCATCAAATAATCCAGCACCCTGAAATTGATGGTGTGTTGAACCTGTTCCAAATAAGGGTCTCTATGGGATTTTTGAATGGTTTCCTTAATCACCTTGTTTAAGACAGCCTGCAGTCCCAATTGGTTTTTGTCCAAGCTTTTTTGCTGTATCAATCGGGAAGCACGTTCCGGGTGCAACAAAAGACCTAAGGTCATATCCGATGCAGTCTCAGCGGCGGAAAGGGCGTCAAAACTCACTCCCATTCTCCCTTTGAACGATTCCCTCGTGCGTCCATATCCAATGGCCCTTGGCGGGAAGAGTTCGAGCTTATCTTCGGGTATGGCAATTTCAGCGGCATCTAGGGTACGTAAAATGGTCTCAAGGGCGTTTTGTTGAGTGGATTCGCTTATAGTATACACCAATCTCTGGCCATCCCCCTTCACGCTATAATTATAGTCAAGTCCGCCAATCAACTTGGAAACGGCCTCGGTCTGATATCGGTGAAAGAAATACAGGGGTGCAAAAACGTCTTCCAATACCGAGTTTGCCTCTCCAGTTCGAATGTTGTCCATTGAAAAGTTGCCGATTGCAGTTTCCCTTATTTTTAAGACCCTATCCAACTCTTGTGCGGCGTTTCTGCCATTGTCCCATAAATGCCCCAAGGCATGCGCACCCCCTCTTGGTCGGGCATCCTGATCGGAAATATAGCGCAGTCCATCCGCTTGTGCTTTTTCCAAAATCGCATTAAGTCCTTCCTTTTCGTCGGTCCCGCTAGGAAAATCCGAATAGGAATATGCTACCGTAACCTTATCCCATTCTCCAATTCCGGTATCATAGGCATTGGAAAACTGGATCTCACCACCTTCGAGTTCAAATTGTGGATGAGGATAATCCATCACGGAGGCACGATTGTTGGTACTGGCCGCAAAATTATGGGCAAAGCCCAAGGTATGGCCAATTTCATGTGCCGAAAGTTGGCGAATGCGGGCCAAGGCCATTTCCAGCATAGGTTGGTAGTTATCGTCCCGCTCCGCGAAAGGCCTGTTCATAAGGGCCTGCGCAATTAAAAAGTCCTGGCGGATACGCAAACTTCCTAAACTTACATGTCCTTTAATAATCTCACCGGTTCGTGGGTCCTTTACACTCATTCCATAACTCCATCCCCGTGTTGATCTATGGACCCATTGAATTACATTGTAACGCACATCCATGGGGTCGGCATCGTCCGGTAAAATCCGCAGCTGGAAGGCATCCTTATACCCAATGGCCTCAAAGGCTTGGTTCCACCATTTCCCCCCTTCCAGCAAAGCCGAACGCACAGGTTCGGGTGTTCCATTGTCCAAATAATAAATAATGGGTTCCACCGCTTCGCTTACCTCTGCGTTCGGATTTTTCTTTTCAAGTCGATGACGTGATATAAAACGTTTTAAAATAGGTTCCTGAACGGGAGTGGCATAGTCGTAATAGGCAAACAAGTTGGAACCGCTTCGTGGGTCAAATTCCCTTTGCTCGTAACCATCATCGGGCAGTGCAATCAGGGAATGGTGCTGCGCCACAGTTACCAAAGATGGGTTTGGAGTCACAGATTTAATGTAATCCCCTTCAGCATGTCCCTTAAAGGTAAGGGTGACATCAAATTCCACATTTTGCGGAAAAGCCTTAGTGCGTTCAAAAGCGAGTGCGCTTTTAGATTTGTCCAAACTGTACGTTCCTTGTTTTCTGGATTTCAATCGCGCCGCAACTCCATGGGCATCCTGCATTAAAAAATCAGTGATATCAATGAGGTATTTGCCCTTTGATTCTTCCTCAATCCTAAAACCGAACAAAACCGATTTCGCAAAGGCCTGCTCCACCGACTTTCTTTCCAATTCATTATCGGTGTTGGCCCTGAACATCATGTTGGGTTGGACCAAAAGCAATTTGTTGCCTGCTTTTCTAAAGAAAACCACCTGTTCATTTCCCAACTGTCCCCTGTCCAGTCCAATATCGTTGCTTCCCACACCGCTGCTCAGGGAATACACGTAGAGAAATTCTTTTTCCAATTCATTGACCTCTAAAAATATCTTATCCGTGGCATCGTCGTAATAAAAATTGAAGAAGCCGTTGAATTTTTGGAAATCCTTGGTTTTGTCAAAACTCTGGGCCAGCAAACCACTGGTAAAAAACAGAATCGAGAGGGTGTAAAAAAGTTGTTTTTTCATATCTGTGATAGTTGTAGCTAAAATTATATAAATTTCGTTGCCCGACTATATTGAAACCTTATTTTTGCCAGAAATTTATTGTATGGCTACTACAGATCAGCATAAAGATCTTATTGAACGCCTTGGTGCGTTAAGGAGGTATCTTTGACATTGATGCCAAACTTATTGAAATAGAGAACGAGGAGGAGAAAACCGCCGCTCCAGGATTTTGGGACAATCCCCAAGAAGCCCAAGTTCAAATGCAAGCCTTAAAATCCAAAAAAAAATGGGTTTCGGATTTCAACGAAGCGAGTTCAATGGTTGGGGACTTGGAGGTCTTGCTTGAGTTTCTACAGGCCGGTGAAGTGGAAGAGAATGAAGTGGATGCGCAATTGGCGCAGGCGCAGCTCGCTATAGAAAACCTGGAATTCAAAAATATGCTCTCTGAGGAGGGTGATGAACTTACCGCCGTACTTCAGATTACCGCAGGAGCCGGTGGTACCGAAAGCTGCGATTGGGCTTCCATGCTAATGCGTATGTATCTCATGTGGAGCGAAAAGAATGGGTACAAGGTGAAAGAACTCAACTATCAGGAAGGTGATGTTGCCGGAATAAAAACGGTAACCCTACAGGTTGAGGGGGAATTTGCCTTCGGCTGGTTAAAGGGCGAAAATGGGGTACATCGTTTGGTTCGTATTTCTCCATTTGACAGCAATGCTAAGAGACACACTTCTTTCGCATCTGTTTATGTATACCCCTTAGTGGATGATTCCATTGAAATTGAGGTCAACCCGGCCGATATTGAAATTACCACTGCTAGATCCAGTGGAGCTGGTGGGCAGAATGTGAACAAGGTGGAAACCAAGGTGCAGTTGGTACATAAGCCCACAGGAATTCAAATATCCTGCTCGGATTCGCGGTCTCAACATGACAATCGTGCAACCGCCATGAAGATGTTAAAATCGCAATTGTACGAGATTGAATTGCGTAAAAAACAAGAGGCTAGAGCCGAGATAGAATCCTCCAAAATGAAAATTGAATGGGGTTCCCAAATCCGTAATTATGTGATGCACCCCTATAAATTGGTCAAGGACGTCCGTACGGGGGAAGAAACCGGAAATGTGGATGCAGTGATGGACGGAGAATTAAATCCTTTTTTAAAGGCCTTTTTGATGATGATGGGGCAAAAAGAGGAATAGTATTAGGTGTAAGAATCCTAAAAATTAAATTGATAATAAAACACTCTTAATTGTCTAGGAAATGATTAAAATATATCACAATCCAAGATGCAGGAAATCGCGAGAAGGCTTGGAGTTTTTGGAAAACTCAGGAGAAAGGTTTGAAGTGGTACGGTATTTGGACGATATACCAAGTATTGAAGATTTAAAACACATCATTGGACTTCTTGGCGTCAACCCTATGGATCTGGTTCGAAAAAATGAAGCAATCTGGAAGGAACAATACCGAGGCAAGGATTTAACGGATGAAGAAATCGTAAAGGCCATGGTTGAACATCCAAAGCTGATCGAGCGGCCCATCGTTATAAAAGGCAAAAAAGCGGTAATTGCAAGACCTGCTGATAAAATTAGTAACTTGCTTCAGTCCTAAAACAAGGATTTACAACGAATTAGATTGCCATAGAGGTCGTAAATACCATT
>JBCCUY010000207.1:0-6439 GCA_039196145.1 Bacteroidota bacterium | reverse complement strand
ATGGAGCTCTCCACCTATTTTAGGATCAACCAAGCCGGTACCGGACAGTTTGAAAGAACCTTGGTAATCGCGGATGAAGGAAGTTATGTAAGTTATCTGGAAGGATGCACGGCACCATCGCGGGACGAGAACCAGCTGCATGCCGCAGTTGTGGAGTTGATTGCCCTTGATGATGCAGAGATTAAATATTCCACTGTGCAGAATTGGTTCCCTGGAGATAAGGACGGAAAAGGAGGCGTTTTCAACTTTGTGACCAAAAGAGGCCTTTGCGAAAAAAATGCCAAGATTTCATGGACCCAGGTGGAAACAGGTTCCGCGGTAACTTGGAAATATCCCTCTTGTGTGCTTAAGGGTGACAATTCCATTGGGGAATTTTATTCCATAGCGGTAACGAATAACTTCCAGCAAGCGGACACAGGGACCAAAATGATTCACTTGGGAAAAAACACCAAGAGCACCATCATCTCCAAAGGAATTTCAGCCGGACAATCGCAGAACAGCTATAGAGGTTTGGTGCAGGTGAACAGTCGAGCCGAAAATGCAAGAAACTTTTCACAGTGTGATTCACTGCTCATGGGCAACCGATGCGGTGCACACACTTTCCCCTACATAGAGGCCAAAAACAAATCGGCACAAATAGAACATGAGGCCACAACCAGTAAAATTGGGGAAGACCAAATTTTCTATTGCAACCAAAGGGGAATCGATACGGAAAAGGCCATTGCGTTGATCGTGAACGGATTTAGCAAGGAGGTATTGAACAAACTGCCCATGGAGTTTGCCGTGGAGGCCCAAAAATTGTTGGAAATCAGCTTAGAAGGATCAGTAGGATAATTACCTAAAATAAAATTGAGTAGAACACCATGTTAGAAATAAAGGATTTACACGCTAGCGTAGAGGATAAAAAGATTTTGAAGGGAATCAACCTTCAAGTGAATGCCGGGGAAGTTCATGCCATCATGGGACCAAACGGTTCTGGTAAGAGCACTTTGGCTTCCGTAATTGCCGGGAAAGAGGAATTTGAGGTCAAAAAAGGTAGTGTTGCCCTAGAAGGTGAGGACCTGGAAGAGTTGGCGCCAGAGGAAAGAGCGCATAAGGGTATTTTCCTTTCGTTCCAATATCCGGTTGAAATACCGGGGGTTACCGTGACCAACTTCATGAAGACCGCCATTAACGAATCCAGAAAGGCTCACGGATTGGAAGATATGCCGTCCAATCAGATGTTAAAGCTGATTCGTGAAAAGTCGGAGCTATTGGAAATCGACCGAAAGTTTTTGTCACGTTCCTTGAACGAAGGCTTTTCTGGAGGTGAGAAAAAACGAAATGAGATTTTCCAAATGGCCATGTTGGAGCCGAAGTTGGCCATTTTGGACGAAACCGACTCTGGATTGGATATCGACGCCCTTCGGATCGTGGCCAATGGAGTGAATAAATTACGCGGGAAGGACAACGCCATTATCGTAATTACCCACTACCAAAGATTGTTGGAATACATCGTTCCTGATTTCGTCCATGTATTGCACGATGGCAAGATCGTGAAATCTGGAACCAAGGAATTGGCACTGGAACTGGAAGAAAAAGGATACGACTGGTTGAAACAGGAGGCTGTAGTTTAAAACAGATTTCCGATATCAGTAATTGACAAATAGATTACTGATAATTGACAATTGAAAAAAATGGACTTAAAAGATAAATTACTTTCTTCATTCATAGCTTTCGAGAACAATGTGGATTTGGATCATCCGGTTCACGAGGTTCGCTCCGAGGCTATTAAGAATTTTGAGACCAAGGGGTTCCCATCCAAAAAGGATGAAGCTTGGAAATATACATCCTTGAACAATATCCAAAAAGTAGACTTCAGTGTATTTCCAAAACAGGAAAGCGCTTTGGAGTATCGCGACATTAAAAAGTATTTCCTTCATGAGATAGACACCTACAAGATTGTGTTTGTTGATGGAGTATACAGCTCGTACCTCTCCGAAACCACACATGATGGTGTAGATGTCTGCTTAATGAGCGCGGCCTTGACCAAACCTCAGTATAAGCAGATCATTGATGTGTATTTTAATAAGGTAGCGTCCAAGGATGAATCTTTGACAACCCTAAACACAGCCTTTAGCAAAGAAGGTGCCTATATCTACATTCCAAAAAACAAGGTGCCCAAGAAGCCCATTCAGATTGTTCACTTTGCCACTGGAAATGAGGCGGCTTTGATGTTGCAACCCAGAAATTTGGTCATAGTTGAAGAAAACGCAGAGGTGCAGATTATAGAGCGGCACCAAAGCTTAACGGAGAATGAGGTGTTCACCAATTCGGTAACGGAGATTTTTGCTGCCAAGGATGCCCATGTAGATTATTACAAGGTCCAAAACGATGCCAAGACGGCCTCACTCGTTGATAATACATATATCTCACAAAAAGATAGTAGTGTAGTACGGGTACATACCTTTTCCTTTGGCGGAAAGTTGACAAGAAACAATCTCAATTTTTATCAGAATGGCGAGCGTATTGACTCTATCCTAAAAGGAGTCACAATTTTGGGCGACAAGCAACATGTGGACCATCATACCTTGGTGCACCATGCGCAGCCTAATTGCGAGAGCCATCAGGATTATAAGGGTATTTTTGGGGAAAAATCCACGGGTGTTTTCAATGGAAAAATCATTGTGGACAAGATTGCGCAGAAGACAAATGCCTTTCAGCAGAACAACAATATCTTAATCAGTGATAAGGCCACTATCAACACTAAACCGCAGTTGGAAATCTTTGCGGACGATGTAAAATGCTCCCACGGATGTACCATTGGCCAATTGGATGAGGATGCACTTTTCTATCTGCAGTCACGCGGAATACCAAAGAAGGAAGCAACAGCTTTGTTGATGTACGCCTTTGCCAACAATGTTTTGGAAAGTGTCCGCATTCCGGAGCTTAAGACCAGAATCAATAAGATTATTGCCAACACTTTGGGAGTTCGTGTTGGGTTTGAGCTGTAGTTCATGATAAAGGAAGCGTTGGACATACAAAAAATCCGAAAGGATTTTCCCATCCTGCAGCGTCAAGTGAACGGAAAGCCTTTGGTGTATCTTGATAATGCCGCTACTTCCCAGACCCCGCAGCAAGTAATCGATGTTATTGTAGATTACTATCAAGGGTACAATGCCAACATCCATCGTGGAGTGCATACACTTTCACAAGAAGCCACGGATGCTTACGAAGCTGCTCGCGGAAAAATCCAGCACCATTACAATATTGCCAAACCACATGAGGTCATTCTCACCTCTGGAACTACCCATAGTATCAATTTAGTGGCGAACGGGTTTACCTCATTTGTAAATGAAGGCGATGAGATTTTGGTATCTGCAATGGAACACCATTCCAACATAGTGCCCTGGCAAATGCTCTGCGAGCGCACAGGTGGAGTTCTAAAAGTGATTCCAATGGACCTTAATGGGGAATTGATCATGGAAGAATACCATAAACTGCTTTCGGATAGGACCAAATTGGTGTTCTGCAACCATGTGTCCAATGCTTTGGGAACTATAAATCCCATACAAGAGATTATCGAGGCAGCACACCAGGTGGGAGCGGCAGTTTTGGTTGATGGCGCGCAAGCGGCACCGCACATCAAGGCAGATATGCAAGCTTTGGATGTCGATTTCTACACCGTGTCGGCCCATAAAATATGTGGCCCTACGGGCGTTGGAATGCTTTATGGCAAGGAAGAATGGCTGAATAAATTGCCACCATACCAAGGCGGGGGAGAAATGATCGCAGAGGTCACGTTTGAAAAAACGACCTACGCCGATTTGCCCCATAAGTTTGAAGCCGGGACACCAAATATCTGTGGGGGCATTGCCTTTGGCGCTGCGCTGGATTATATGAATTCCATAGGATTTGAAACTTTGGCGCACTATGAGGAGGACTTGCTGCAGTATGCCACAGAGCAATTGTTGGCCATTGACGGCCTAAAAATTTATGGGACTTCCAAAAATAAGACCGCGGTGATATCTTTTAATATTGAAGGTATACATCCCTACGATATTGGGACCATTTTGGACAAACTGGGCATAGCGGTCCGCACGGGGCACCATTGCGCACAGCCTATTATGGACTTCTATCAAATCCCGGGAACTGTTAGGGCAAGCTTTAGTTTTTACAATACCAAAGATGAAGTGGACGTCTTGGTGGAAGGCGTGAAAAGGGCTAAAAAGATGCTGCTCTAGCCCATTCGTTATCTTTCTCTTAAAGAGTTGATTGGCAGGAAACCGAGTCGTACTTTTGAACAAAACTAATACATGACCATAGCAGAAATACAGGAAGAGATCGTTGATGAGTTTTCCATGTTTGACGACTGGATGCAGCGTTACGAATATATGATCGAATTGGGTAAATCCCTTCCTTTGATCGAAGATCAATACAAGACGGAAGATAACATTATTAAGGGGTGCCAGAGCAAGGTTTGGGTGCATGCCGAGCTTGACCAAGATAAACTGGTGTTTACAGCAGATAGTGATGCGATCATCACCAAAGGAATCATTGCGATTCTTATAAGGGCATTTAGCGACCAAAAGCCCCAGGATATCATTGATGCCAATACCGAATTTATTGATGAGATCGGTCTAAAGGAACATTTGTCCCCAACTAGGGCCAATGGTTTGGTAAGTATGGTAAAGCAATTAAAGTTGTATGCTGTGGCCTATCAAACACAGTTGAATTGAGTTTAGAGGAATAAAGCTTAAAGGGTTTAGACCTTGACTTTTGACCAGATAAACGTTTAAACATAAAAGAATGAGCGAAGAAATCACGATAAACACGCAGGAACTTGGGGAGAAAATCGTTGGAGTATTGAAGACTATTTACGATCCCGAAATTCCTGTGGACATTTACGAATTGGGTTTGATTTATGACGTATTCGTGAATGAGGATTACGACGTTAAGATTTTGATGACCCTGACATCACCCAATTGTCCCGTTGCCGAGACGCTTCCGGTAGAGGTTGAGGAGAAGGTAAAATCCTTGGATGCACTGAATGATGTGGAAGTGGAAATCACATTTGACCCCCCTTGGACCCAAGACTTGATGAGTGAGGAAGCCAAGTTGGAGCTTGGATTATTGTAGATGGTAATGAGAAGAGGGTATTGAGACATGAGTAAAAATCTCATTTATCTCAATACTAAATACCCCATACCCGATACTAAAGACGCATGACTGAGATTAGAAACAGAGTAGCAGAAAGCAAACTGATCACCTTTGACCTAGAAGACCTATACCAAGAAGGCCAAAGGGCGGTTTTGGATATCAAAGACTGGCTGTACGAAGGCTTTATCCTTAGGGAAAAGGAATTTAGAGCGCACTTGGATACTCATGATTGGACCCAGTACCGAGATGCTTATGTAGCTTTGACCTGCTCTTCGGATGCCATTGTACCCGGCTGGGCTTTCATGCTGGTTGCCTCCAAGCTTACCCCTTTTGCCCGGAAAGCAGTTGTGGGGAATTTGGAAACTTTGGAAACTTCGCTTTACCAAGAACAACTCTCCCAATTGGATTTGCAACCTTTTACCGACAAACCTGTTATCATCAAAGGCTGCTCCAACAAACCTGTACCGGAAAATGCCTATATCATGGCCATGACCCAAATACTACAAGTGGCCAAAAGTGTCATGTATGGGGAGGCCTGTTCGGCGGTACCGCTTTTTAAAAAGAAATAAAAAAAGCCGCTCTGATGAGCAGCTTCTTCTGAAAAAACTTTACAGAACATAAACCGAATACAAATAGCTATCTTCTTTTCCTTCCAATTCTACAGTTGTAATAGACCCCTGAGCATTTCTAACCCACATTTCGGCACCATTTGAAGGGCATTCGCAACTGAAACCACCTACCATGTACAAAGCATCGTCAGTTGGGAATGAATCATTGCTGTACGAAAATAGTCCATCTTGTGCGCCAATCGATATTGGAGAGCTATTTATCCATATTGTAGAAGTCTTATTGTAAGTTCCGCCTATGTACACGTCATCCCCCAACAGGTTAATGGAAGAAGCACGCGCATAACTTTGACCATTAGATAAATCCTCCGAGTCTAGTATTGCCCCGTTTTGTATCTGGGTATAAGTTGCAACACTTTCTTCTCCGTTAAACTCTTCTCCACCTATATCAAGTGTTCCATCGTTCTCAATCGCAATTGAATAAGCAATAGATTGAGCAAGATCGGGGCCTAGTTTCAATTTGCTGACCGCATTGTTTGAATTAACCGACCAATAGGTTGCGACGTTGATACCACCAAGGTTTTCCTCTACACCCACTACATGTTTGTTGCCTTGGTCATCCGCCACTACTCCATATGAGTCGGCATAGGTCCCACCATCCGTAAGTTCAATGGTGGTAATTTCTCCTTGTGGGGAAATATGCCAAAGGACGGCCATACTATTTTCGTTTTCAT
>JBCCUY010000206.1:0-6444 GCA_039196145.1 Bacteroidota bacterium | reverse complement strand
CTTACCCCGGGCTTGTCGAGGGGTAGATTTCCAACCGTGGCAAATCCTGCCGTTGATAGTTTCTAAGTTTCAAGTTAACGAATTGCAGCCATAAATTATAGCCCTTGTTGTGCGCTGGCTTTTATTTTTTCCTTTTTAATTTTTCTCTGATATTCAGTCAGGCAAGATTGGAAACTCGGGAGTAGTTTTTGCTTTTGGATGTCGATTGGTTTCTCAAGGATTTTAGTGTATTCCTGTTGTGTAAATTCCGTTTGTATTTTGTCCGTTGTACATGCACAATATTCAAAAGTCAATTCTCTGTAATCAATGGTCATTTCTTTTGAGTCCTTCATACATCTGTCAATCATGATCCCTCTACTTTCCGTCGTCCAGATTTCTTTTCCGTATTTCAGGTCCTGCACACCATTGTAAATTAAGTATGACATTACAAGAATTATGATTACTATAATCCAATGCTTTCCAGCCATGAAATTTTTTTTCTTGTCCATTTTTTCGGCTTGCGCACAACTCGTTTATATCCACAATTTACCTTTTTTATGCGGTTTGCCTTCTTGGTTGTTGAGATAAATCTTACCATTTTAATTTAAACTGTATATTTGAAGTGTCAACACATTTTGAGAATCTCGCAATGCGTAATCTCCAAACTGGTTTAAATAGAAATAATGGGAGGGCATACGGGTGTAAGTCCCGGGACCTATCTGAGCATTGCTTAGAATGTGTTGACGGTGATCCTCCCTATTTTTTAATTATTTAAACCATGAAATTATGTCAACACAGAATGGTCAAAACAGATGTCCGCACTGCAAAGCAGTTCTAACGCCGCTTAGCCCGGCACAAACCCAGCTCTTGGATTTTATCAATCCCCTGGATGCCCCGGATTTGGTGCACTCCCTTAAACACATTCATAACATTGCGCTCTACCACTCCGAAGGCCCCCTGGACGACCCCGAAAAAGTGGCCCTCTATTGGATGAAAGGGCTTTGGGAACGAATAGCCGAAATTGAAAATGGATAATTGACAGTCCAGGGAATTTTGGTTCTCGATACACTTCCGACTTCGTCGGAACCACTCGAACTGACATTTGGCTCTTGAATTTGAGCTTGAATTTTGAACTTGTATTTGAGTTTTGAGACTTGGGTGAAAGGTTAAGGGTGTTGGATTTTGGAATTTTAATTTTTGAGTTTGAACTTAGAATCGGCGTCATTTCGAGTGGATTTTTCGGAACGGAAAATTTGTATCGAGAAATGGCTAGGGTGCCATTGGACAAATTGGTTCTCGACTGCGCTCGAACTGACATTTGGTTCTTGAATTTGAGTTTGAATTTTGAACTTGAGCTTTGAATTTGAACTTTAATCTCCTAAAACCTAACATCAATATCAAAACGGATTCGGCTGCCGGTTTCCAAGGTTTGACCCAAGGGAACCAACTGCTCCACAAAGTAGTATTTGGTGGTAAGGCTTATGTTCTTGTGGATCAAATGGCTTGCCGCCAGTTCTATGCCCTTAAGGTTGGTGAGCCGACCATCTGGGGAGTCAAAAGTGGAGTAGTCCCATCGGGCCCAATCGTTTTGTGCCAAAAAGTCAACTGCCGCATAGCGTTGCAGCCAGGCATAACTGGCTTTAAAGAACCAATTCCTCTTTTGTTTGAGTTCGCCATACCCAATGCCCACGACCATACCCGATTTTTCATCCTTGAAATTTTCGGGGATAGATTCCAACGTGCCGTAGTCTTGGATGTTTTGGTATAGGTCCAGTTCCATGGAAATCCCCGGGTGGTCCAGAAGCCTCACCCGTGACCCTAGGTGCAAAATGGTATAATCCAACAGAAAGGTATCTGCACCATCAGGGATATTGGGCACGTTTTTAAACAGATAGATGGACGGGAACAGCTCCACCCGCTTCTCTAAAAATGAAGTGTAAACTTGATATCCCTGAAAATAGGCGTCTTTATCAAAGGACTTGCCCGAAGTGGAAATGATAAAATGCCCTGCCTTAAGTTCCAAAAGGTCTAAAATACCGGATGTAAACGAAAAGCCCTTGCTCAGGGCAACCCCTTCGGGGAACACATTATCGCTCCAAAACAATTCGTTGCTCTTGGCAAAGGGGAAGGAGTTTTTGCCCAGCCAGAACATAAAGTTGGACCATTCCCCTTTAAAATAAGCCTTTTCCAAGGCAATGGGCAGGGTGCCAAATTCTCGAAAATTGTCTCCAAGAGTGAGTTGGGGGTCCTGCTGTTTTCTGGGGTTTCCCGTACGGATGCGCAGACCGGCTTCGTACCAATCATCTGCGTAGGTAACCCCAACCCGTGCTCGGTAACGGAGTCGGGAGCGGTCGTCCCTAAAGGTGCCGTCCGATTTTTGGGAATTCCAATCCTGTTCTGCCCGGAAACGAAAATCGGCCGCAAAATCCAATTTGGACAAGAGCGAATCTACCTGTGCCTGCGTGGGAAATGCCCATAGGCCAGTGCAAAACATTATATACAATGTCCGTTTCAAATTGAGGTCAGGGTTGGTTTTTATTGGTGTTTTGCTAGATTGTTATGCTAAGCTCGTGGAATATCAACAAGTAATAAAGAACAAATATCATGTTTTGGGAATCCTATTTTACACCATTATGGGTTATGCCCAAGGTTGAAAAGACCCAGGATGCCGCAACCTCGAATTTGAACTTGTATTTGAGTTTTGCATTTGTACTTGAGTTTAACAATTGACGTCATTTCGAGTGGATTTTTCGGAACGGAAAATTTGTATCGAGAAATGGTTAAGGCACCTTGGGCAAACCGGTTCTCGACTGCGCTCGAACTGACATTTGGCCCTTGAACTGGAGCTTGAGTTTTACATTTGGACTTGAGTTTGAGCTTTTAATTAGAAGTCTGATCAATAAACTCGTCCACATCCTTTTTAAACTTGGCCATGGAGGGGATATGGGTGTACATCATGTGGCCGGCCTCATAGTATTTCATGATGATGTTCTTTTTGAGTTCGGCATCCAGTCCCATATGGTCTATGGAACGTTCCACGCCGTAAAAAACGGTGGCCAAATCGTAGTAGCCGTTCAAGATCAGGATTTTTAGGTCTGGATTGCGTTTCATTGCGGAGGTCATGTCCGGCAGTGTGGTTACCGCCACCTGCATGTTCCAGATAATGTTTCCGTTGTGGTTCCAATCCCATTTGAAGCCTTTACGGGTGCTTGCGGTGGTGGTATAGCTTAAATCTTTCCGCACCTTGAGGTCGTTGTACAAGTAGTCTTTAAAGGCGGCAATATAAGGTGGGGAAATAGCATCACTTTGAGGGTCGGTCAAGGAGTTTTGCGACAATAAATCTTCATTGATACCTGTAAACCTTGAGTCTAAACGACCCACCGTAAGTCCCTTATCCCTAAGCAGTTCTTGAAAATATTCACCGTTGGTCACCCGTAGGTCGGCCTTGAGATAGAAGTCTTGACTCAGCCCGGAATAGTCGGCCAATTTTTGGGCCACAGCGTTTCGTTCCGATGCGCTTAATTGGTCACCCTTGAGCAGGGCAGGGGCGTACTCGTTCTGGGCAAAGGCTCGGACCTCATCTAAAAAGACCTCCAAACTTTCCCCTTTGTTTTTGACCTTGTTATGGTACCAAGCGGTGGCGGCGTAGGTGGGGTAATGAATAAGATAAGCGGTATCGTCCCCTGGTCCGAAGAGTAGATGTTGTAGATCAAAAACGGCCGATACCATGATCACCCCGTTCATGGCAATGCCCTTGTCTTGCAAATGTTTTACCAATCCCGCATTTCGGAAGGTACCGTAGCTTTCGCCCAACAAATACTTGGGAGCGTTCATTTTACCACTTCGGATAATAAATTGTTCTATGAACAGGCCTATGCTTCTGATGTCTTGGTCCACGCCCCAGAAGTCCTCCCATTTGGCATCGCCTATAGGTTTGCTAAAACCAACCCCTACGGGGTCTATCATGACCAAATCAGCCTTATCCAAAATGGAATATTGGTTGTTCACCACCTTATAAGGAGCTGGTTTGGTGTAGGCAGGATCATTGATTTCGATGCGCTTGGGCCCCAACACCCCAAAATGCAACCAGAAGGAAGCGGACAAGGGGCCTCCGTTAAAGGCAAAGACAATGGGCCTGTTGGTAGCGTTAGTTTTTCTGTAGTGGGTAAACCCAAATAGGGCGATGGGTTTGTCGTTTTCGTCCCGTAGTTGTACCGTTCCAGTTTCTGTGGCCAAAGAGATGGTCTTTCCATTGATGGTCACGGACTGGGTAGAGCTAAAGATTTCCCCATCAGGGATTTCCTTTTTGGCTGTTTTTTCTTGAGCGAAGCATGGAAATGTAACGAAAGCTAGGACTAGGGCAAAAGCCAATTTTTTCATGAGGTTGGGTTGTTTTGATTTGACCTCAAAATAAGATTAAAAATTGACTTTTAGCGGTTTCCTAGAGGCTATTTAGAAAACTGGTCAAATCCATATCCTTGTCCAACTCCAATTTCTTTTTTAAGCGGTATTTGGATTTAAGAATGCTATCCGGCAACACATTCAACGTGGCCGCGATTTCCTTGGTGGTCAAGTTCATCCGTAGAAAAGCCGCCAACCGGATTTCCTTTTCGGAGATATCGGGGTAGAGCGTCTTGAGCTTTTGGTCAAAGTCGTTGTGCACTTCGGAGAAATAGGATTTAAAGACTTCCCAGTCCTTGTCGGAGGCATTCTGCTTTTTAAGTAACATTACAATCCTTCGGAACTCCATCTTAAACTTTTCCGGGGAGTTTTTAAGGTTTTCCAGGTTCTCTTTCAGCTCTTGGATAAAGGTGTTTTTCTGCACAAGATGTAGCGTCTGGCTGGCCAGTTCCTTTTTCTTATGCTCGATTTCCTGCTTATAGATTTCTTCCTGTTTTTCCCTGGCAATTTTGTTCTTTTTTATGCGCTGGCGAAAACCAAAAACCAGTAACCCAGATAGTGCAAGGGCAGAGGCCATGCCTCCGGCGTAGAGTCCTTTGGTTAGCTTATCCACCTTGGCCTTCTCATTCAAGGTGTTGATTTCTTCTTCCTGCAAGGCTATTTCGGCCTCTTTTTTTTCGGTTTCATATATGGTTTGCAGCTCTTTTATCTTTTTGGCGGTTTCTATGGTAAATAGGCTGTCTTTTATTCGATTGGACCACTTAATATCGTTCAGAGCACTATTGAGGTCACCGGTCAGTTCATGATTAATTGATCGTAATTCCATGGCATTGATGAGCTCATTTCCAATTTTATTGGTTTTTGCGATGGATATGGAACTGTCCAAGTAGGTCTCTGCTATATCAAACGCACCCATATTGGAATAAGATTTTCCGATTTGGTACAAATAAATCGTGCGATTGATATCTGACAGGGTAGAACCTTCGTAAACAAGACTTTTTTCAAGGAATTCGATGGCCTTCTTATGGTTTCCCATTTCCAGATGGGTAATTCCAATGTTGCCCAAGGCCAAAACAGCAGTACTTCCCTGATTGTTTTCCTTCCCAAGCTTGAATCCCTTTCCATGAAATTCGAGAGCTTTTTCGTAGTCTTCCAGATCTGAATAAACACTACCCATGTCGATATAGGTAGAAGCGGCATAAAGATTGTCTTCAATTTCTAGATAAATATCCAACGCGGAAGATAGATAGGTAAGGGCCTCTTTAAGGTGATTTTGTCTGGTATTAAGCTTTCCTATGTTTCTTAAGACGTCAGCTTTTCTGTAGGGTTCTTCATTTATCGTGTCCAATATTTTTAGCGCCTTTTTGTAACCTTGCATTGCCTTTAGGTAATTCCCTTGATCATAGTGGTTTGCAGCAATGTTGTTGACCGTCACTCCATAGCGCAGAAACTTTTTGTCCTCTAAATATAGTGTTCCAAGGGAGTCTAGTATTTCGTTTGAAGTAAGGTAGTTTCCTTTATGGGCCTCAACCAATGATAAATTATCCAGTGCAGCCAGTACAAGGTCTTTATGGTAGTCCTCTTTTGATAGTTCAAGTGTTTTCCGCAAATAAAGCTCAGCTGAATCGATTCTTTCTTCTACATAGTAATAATAACCAAGGTTCAAGTTGCTTGTTATTGCCCCGCGACTGTAATTTTCTTTTCGGGAAATCGAATCCATACTTTGAGCAATCTCAAAAGCCTTTTCCGCATTCATATAAATATATGATTCAAACAACTCATCATACGTCGCAATTATCTCCTCCACCGAATTGACTTTTCTTAGTAGGGCATTTAAGCTATCTATCTTAGACTGACTTTGGGCATATGTTGTACTATTTATACTAATGATTAGTACCAATGCCGTGGTGTATTTCTTCATTTTCTGGCTGTTTGATATCTATTTCCAATGGATTCTCTACAAGGTAATGTATATAAACCCTAAAATCCAGTTGTCCATGGTTTGTCTATATAGTGACAACTAAGCTTTCCTAAAAATTATTTATCAAGTCATTGATTTTCAAT
>JBCCUY010000205.1:0-6468 GCA_039196145.1 Bacteroidota bacterium | reverse complement strand
GGGTCTAGAAAGAGTAAATAGCCTACGGCATCACTTTTTTCGGAAATAAGCGCGATTTGACCCCCTTTAGCCTCAGCTTGCACCCCAACGTCAAAGAGTAAACCCGAATATTGGGCATCTAACGAAATAGACTTATCTGTCCTATTGGTGACCTCTGTTCTTTGCAAGGCGGTATGAGCGGATAGGTAGGTCAATTCCTGTTTGACATTGAGTACCGATCCCACATAAACCTGTTCCAAGTGACTGGCATAACTTTTTTGGGAGATCAATGCATTGGTCAAGGAAGTTGATGCCTCTCCCGGGCCATTCAAATTGAATTTTAGTCGCTGGAGGGCTGGACTCAACCAAACCCCATTTTCCTGGGTCATCAAAAAGGGACCCGAAAATCCACCATGATAGTCAACGGTATCTGGAATGCCGTAGGCAAACCATGCCCCCTGATCGGAGAACATGAGCATATCTCTATCTCGCGGAAAATTTGGCACTCCATTATAATCCAGCACATTTTCGGAAAACGAGAACTGATTTAAAGTCGAGGACTCCTGTTCACCAACATCACGGCAACTGTTTAAAAAAAGAAATACAATCAAACAAAAGAAAAATGAGTTATCCATGGATTAAATATCATACAATGATCATAAATTTCACAAGCGATGAAATTTCTTTCAAACATTATACGAACGATATGATAAACTACAACGAAAAGGGAAACACGTTGCTAACGATGGACGTGTGAAAGGTACAAAAAAAACCATTTTAACAGCTGTTACAAACTAAAATCATGGTTAATTCATACTTTTAATCCTGACATTTTTTCAAAACCAGAATCATAGGATAGGTAAAACTAGGCCTCAGACCAACCCATAAAAATAACAATCAGGCTTATATCTGTCCCTTAGTCAACCTTAACAGCCAAACTAATTTTGGATTCAAATTCTATCTTAAGGGAAATTCAAAAGCGCAATCAATTTGTGTACAAAAAGTTTTTTGAGGACACCTATGAAGAACTGGTTCATTATGCCAACAGCTATCTCTTTGACCCTGCCTATAGTAAGGATATGGTACAAGAGGTTTTTATCTATTTATGGGAAAAGGCGGGAGAATTGGAAATCAGAAGCTCGTTAAGGGGATATCTGTATAGCATGGTCCGCAATAAGTGCCTCAATTACCTCAAATCCATAAAAATCACGGATACTGCAAATGTCATGGATTTACAATCCTTGATCGCGTCTGATTATGATTTACAAATTTTTTCGGACGATGACCTTAAAATTGTGCATCAACAGCTACTGAAGGTCGTTGAAAACCTTCCTTCAAAAATGAAACAAATTGTAAAAATGCGATTTATTGACAACTATAAGTACATTGATATAGCTGAAGAACTTGGGGTTTCGGTCAATACTGTGAAGACCCAATTGAAGCGGGCCAAACTCAAAATATCCCAGCAAATGGCGCTGATTCTCACATTACTTTTCACTTAATAAATTGCATTGATACTTAGCAAATCCGTTGGTTTATTAACCCACTATTAAATTTTTATCAATTTTTTGTCACCCATTTTGATAATTTGATTGTCTTAGTAAAAAGAAGTCAACATAAAAATGGAGTTTAAGTTAATCCTTAAGAAACTAAATAACACCCTTACCAAAGACGAAGCAAAGGTTTTTCAAGAATGGATTTCTGAGTCTGAAACCCATCGGGCCTATTTCCAAAAAGTCAAGGAAAATCATTTAAAATCTCCTGAGGTTATTGATATTCAGGGTGGATGGAAAAATGTTGACCCCAAGTTAAAATCAGAGAAGCTAACAATCGCGTACTGGAAATATGGGGTGGCGGCTGTGCTTCTGTTATTACTCAGTCTGCCTTTTTTATTTACAAAACAAGAACCCAGTACGGAACCCATAGTGAACGAGGTCACGGAGACCATTGAAATTGGTTCTGACAAGGCTACGTTGACCTTGGAAGACGGGACCAGGGTTCCCTTGGAAAAAGGCAAGAATTTTAGCACCACTGCATTGACCAGCAACGGGCAACAGGTGGTCTATACAAGACCGACCAACGAAAAAGCGCAAACCCTAACTTACAACACCTTAACCATACCAAGAGGAGGCCAATTCTATATTGTCCTTTCGGATGGAACCAAAGTTTGGCTAAACTCGGATTCGGAACTGCGTTATCCCGTTGCCTTCCCTCCCAACCAGGCAAGGAAAGTGGAATTAGTTTATGGTGAGGCCTATTTTGAAGTTTCACCCAGCACCCAAAACCAAGGAACTCATTTTCTTGTTACCACGCAAGAACAGGAAGTGGATGTATTGGGAACAGAATTTAATATCAAGGCTTTCAAAGAAGATAACTTCATAGAAACAACTTTGGTAAATGGTAAGGTTGCTGTCAGAAATGGGAGCAATGTCAATAACTTAAGCCCGGGCTACCAATCCAAATTGGACAAGGGATCTCAGCAAATCAGTATAGCTCCTGCAGATGTATACAATACCATTTCATGGAAAAACGGTCTTTTCAGCTTTAAGAATATGGCTTTAAAGGATATTATGACTGTGCTTTCCAGATGGTACGATGTAGAAGTGGAAATCAGGAACACTTCGGTAGAGAACATTTCATTTCATGGTGTTTTTAACCGAAATCAGGATTTAGAGAACATTCTTTCAATCATAGAAAACACGAACGAAGCAAAATTTACAACTAAAGGGAAAACAATTATGGTAGAATAAAATAGGGATGGGGCTTAGACCTGGACAATTTAAACTCCCATCCCTGCTGTCGATCAATTAATTAAATATTAACTAACTAACGCAATCAAATTTATGAAAACAAAATTTGTTGGGCTACCTATTTATTGTAGGAAGACACTATTACTCGTGATTATGAGGACCTTTATTTTTTTATGTTGCATGGCAACCTTTGGTTTTTCAACCAAGATAGGATTCTCACAGGACAAAAAAATTGTTGTGGACAGAGATCAAGAACTCTCTGTAGAACAGGTATTTGACCTTATTAGACAACAAACGGACTATTCATTCATCTATCGCTCCGATTTGTTTTCGGAAGCACCTAGGGTAAAGGTGAAAAAAGGAGAAACCCGCATAAACCGATTGCTTCAAAAAACCTTATCCTTTGCAGATTTTGATTATGAATTATCTCCCAATGGGGCCATCCTTTTGATAAAGACGGTAAAACCGGTCAAACGAAAAAAGGAAAAAGTCCAGCAGGAGATTACCGGAACGGTTACCGATACCAATGGAACCCCATTGCCAGGGGCTTCTGTATTAATTAAGGAAAACACCACCGTAGGAACCCAAACCGATTTTGATGGCAATTATGCCATTATGGTCCCTGGGTTTGAATCTACCTTGGTTTTTAGTTATTTGGGATTTACTACCAAGGAAGTGGTCGTGGGTGACCAAACCACAATAAACGTCACTTTGGAAGAAGATGCCCAAGGATTGGAAGAGGTAATTCTTGTAGGTTTTGGTACCCAGCGAAAGGCAGAGGTAACCGCAGCAATTTCTTCCGTGGACATAGAAGAAATCCAAAAGATTCCAACCGCGGATGTAGCGACCTCACTTCAAGGTCAGGTAGCTGGTTTAAATGTGGCCATCGCTACAGGTGCTCCGGGAAGTGAACCCATTATACGTATAAGGGGACTAGGTACCATAGGAAACAACAATCCTTTAGTGGTAATTGATGGTATTCCTGGAGAACTATCGTATATCAATCCTTCGGATATTGAGGATATTAGTATTCTAAGGGATGCATCTGCAGCAACCATCTATGGTTCCAGAGCTTCCAACGGGGTAGTAATTGTAACCACCAAACGGGGACGGACAGGTGACCCTAGGGTAACCATTGGTTCTTATGCCAGTACGCAGTGGTTCAGCAACGGGGTAGATGTTGCCAACCGAACACAGCATGATCAAATTAAACTGGAGGCATTTAACAATGCAGGAGAAACCCCCGCCCCCTATTTGACCAGTGGAGCACAGTATGCAGATTCCGACTGGGTGGGCGCCTATATTGACAATGCCTTTGAGCAAAAGCACGATATCGGTATTTCTGGGGGAACGGAAAACATGAAATATAGTTTCTCAGCCGGGTATTTTGAAAATACAGGTACCGTGGTGAATACCGACTTCAACAGGCTTAGTACCCGATTAAACCTGGATTTCAATTTATTGGAAGGTCGCTTAAAGATTGCTCCGGGGGTAAGTTACACTCGTGAAACTACTGGAGGAATTTTTGAACCGACTGAGGAAGGAAATGCCAGTTTTTCACCTTTCCTGCAGATTTATCAGACCTTGCCACACAAAGCTATTTTTGATTCAAACTCCCTAAACGGTTTTGCCACACCTCCCTCCGAACTTGGATCTGGGAACCCGGTTGGTGAAACCCAATTGAACGATAGAACCGATGAAGATGATTACTTACAATTTAATGTAGCCGCCACTTTGAAACTCTTTGATGGGTTGGATTATCGTTTCCAATATGGTGCAAATATCGAAAACACACATTTCGCCAATTTTTTGCCCACCTACAATTTTGGACCCCAAGCGGTAAATGAGAATCCATCCCTTTCGGAACTCCGCACCAGAACCAACGAATGGACATTGAACAATACACTCAACTATAGAAAATCCTTCGGCAAACATGATGTGGAGGTTTTACTGGGTATTTCAAGGGAGAAAAGCGAATTCAGGTCGGCCGGAGGATCCAACAACGAATTGGCATCTGATCAGTTGCGAGGCTTAAGTGCCGGTATTGGAGATGAGTCTTCTTTTGGTTTTAATTCCACAAGTACCCTACAATCTTATTTTGGACGATTAAGCTATGACTTAGATGACAAGTATTATATTCAAGGTAGTGTTCGAAGGGACGGGTCGTCCCGATTTGCATCAACCAATAAATATGGAAACTTTTACTCCATATCACTTGGATGGGCAGTGCACAACGAAAGCTTTTTCAATTCAGAGGTGATCAGTCAGTTAAAGCCGCGTTTCAGCTACGGTACTCTTGGGAACCAGCTGATTGGTGACCACCTATTCCTAGCACGAATTGGATCCGGTGGACAGCAATTGAATTACCCATTTGGTGCAGGGCAGAGCCAGCCTGTTATCGTCGGTGCCATTGCAACTTCATTGCCCACACCGGATATCCAATGGGAAGAGACCGCCACCACTAACATTGGGGTAGACCTTGGACTTCTACAGAACCAATTGAAGTTCTCATTTGATTATTTCACCTCAGAAACTACGGACATGTTGGTAAATGTTCCTATTCCCGCAACATCTGGAATAACCGCATTTCCGTTGACCAATGGCGGAAATCTGGAAAACAAGGGTTGGGAATTTTCAGCCTCCTACAACAACTCTAACAACGACTTTAGCTATAGCGTGAGTGCTAATATAAGTGGTTCCTCCAATGAAGTAACCAAATTGGGAATAGCGGATGAGGCATTTACCGATGGATTTATCGAGTTCAACAACTTCCCGACAACCCGGACGGAAGTTGGTGGCGAAATTGGACGATTTTATCTATTCGAAGCAGACGGGATTTTCCAGACGCAAGCAGAGGTCGACGCTCATGGAGTTCAACCCAATGCCGCACCTGGAGATCTTCGCTTTGTGGACACCAATGGTGACGGTGTTTTGGATGATGATGACAAACAATTCATGGGTAGTGGACTTCCAGATTTTGAGTATGGAATCAATTTCAGCGCCAACTATAAGAACTTCGATTTGAGCCTATTCTTTCAAGGAACCCACGGAAACAACATTTATAACGGTGTTAGAATGTGGTTGTACAGAACTGACAGGCAAAACATGTCAGCTGACCTTCTAAATGCATGGTCTCCCGATAATACGGGAAGCAATATCCCCCGAAATGTCTTTGGAGATCCCAACAACAACATTAGACCATCCAGCTATTTCTTGGAAGATGGATCTTATTTCAGGTTAAGGAACCTTCAAGTGGGTTATACCTTCCCACAGAAAATCATGGGCAGTTTACCATTGGACAATCTGAGGTTGTATGTAACCGCTACCAATCTATTTACCATAACTGATTACTCAGGCTTTGATCCTGCACTGGGCAATGGAGGAACTTTTAACAGAGGAGTTGATAGAGGTTTCTATCCTTTGTCCAAGTCCCTTATTCTGGGATTGAATCTTACACTCTAACAAAAAAATTGAAACTATAATGATTAAGACAATAAAAAAGAGCAAGTATACGCTCATTGCAGTATTGGCACTGGTGGGGTTTTATTCCTGCAGTGATGATTTCATAGAAGTTGAAAATAGGGAAGTCCTTACCGAATCCAGTTTTTGGCAAACGGAAGATCATGCCCTTCAAGCATTGACCGCCACTTATGCCGCTTTACATAGTTCCAGCGGAAGTAAATGGGCATTTTTTGAGGAGGTTTACACCGCTATGGCCTACAACGCGGATGAAATGGTC
>JBCCUY010000204.1:0-6474 GCA_039196145.1 Bacteroidota bacterium | reverse complement strand
TCGTTCAAAAGTCTTTCGCATAAATGGGACCCCACAAATCCTGCTCCCCCTGTTACCAATATTCGTTTCATCTTGTTCAATTAAATTTTAACGGTTTCTTCCTTGGTGCTCAAAACAGCATCCCTACCGATACTGTAATAGGTAAACCCGAGTTCTTCCATTTCCTCAGGGTCATAGATGTTCCTGCCGTCAAAAATGGACTTGTTGATCATTAACTTTTCCAATATTCTAAAGTTGGGCATCCTAAATTCGGACCATTCCGTTACCACAATCAAAGCATCCGCGTCTATGATGGCATCATACTCATCCTTGGCATATTCTATCTTATCACCCAAGATTCGCTCTGCTTCTTCCATGGCTACTGGGTCATAGGCCCGAATATTGGCTCCAAGGGCCTTTAATTCATCTATAATGACAAGCGATGGAGCTTCTCTCATATCATCTGTTTTGGGCTTAAAGGCCAGTCCCCAAAGTCCAAATTGCTTGCCCTTGAGGTTCTTTCCAAAATGATTCTTGATCTTCTCCACTAAGACCGATTTTTGCCTGTAGTTCACACTTTCCACGGCTTTCAAAACCTCTAGGGAGTGTCCGTATTCATCTGCTGTGCGCACCAAAGCCTGCACATCTTTGGGGAAGCAACTGCCACCATATCCCGTACCAGGGTAGATGAACTTGTTCCCAATTCTGGAATCGGAACCGATTCCTTTGCGCACCAAATCCACATTGGCACCCACCAATTCGCAAAGGTTGGCGATATCGTTCATAAAACTGATTTTGGTCGCCAACATGGAATTAGCTGCATATTTTGTCATCTCCGAAGAGAAAATATCCATGAATAGAAGGGGATGACCATTCATTAGGAAGGGTTTGTACAAACGTTTCATTACTTTTTCGGCCCGTTTGCTTTCCACACCAACCACAATTCGGTCGGGCTTTAGGAAATCGTCCACAGCACTTCCTTCCTTCAAAAACTCCGGATTGGAAGCGACGTCGAAAGGAATACGAACATCTCTTTTGACCAACTCTTCCTCAACCGCAGATTTTACCTTAAAGGAGGTACCTACGGGCACCGTACTTTTGGTAATGATCACCTTGTAATCTTCCATGTGCTGCCCTATTTCCCTGGCCACTCCAAGAACATACTTCAAATCCGCACTTCCATCCTCATCCGGTGGTGTTCCCACGGCAATGAAAATGGCATCGCTATTTTTTATTCCTTTTTCCAAACTTGTGGTAAAGGAAATTCGTCCTTTATCCATATTGCGTTCCAAAAGCACATCTAGGCCTGGTTCGTAAATGGGGATTTCCCCATTTCGCAGCTTTTCCACTTTTTTCTCATCAATGTCCACGCAGACTACGTTTATCCCGGTTTCTGCGAAGCAGGTACCCGTTACCAAGCCTACGTAACCTGTACCAATTACTGTTATGTTCATAATTTGAAGTGTATTTAAGGTTTGTTCTATTTTAATTTTTTGATTTATCGTATATACCAGTCCAAATCTTGGGTACCGCCCGAATTTGCCCAGTTGACAAACTTGGGATACTCAATGGTTATCGGAACGGATTCTTGGGGAGCCACAAAATCATCGAAGATATTCAAGGCCCATGGTAAGTTTCTATCTGTCTTATAAAAGCGATCCAAATTTGGATCACTATCATCGTCAGAGGTTCCCAGTGAAGCAGCCTTACTTGTTGGTGCGTAATCCGGTAGATGGATTTCATTGGAACGGGTACCATTAGAAATTAAAAAAGGATTAAAAGGTACCAAGCCTAAATCCTCATAACTCATGGGTGTGTTGAAATCGATTCCCAATTCAATGGTTTCCCCTTCCATGGCAATGGTATTTCCTGCAACAAAAATCACCGTCTCCGCCGAGGCGGTTCCCGACTCCGTGCCGTTGGAATTTAAGCTGATGTAATCGGCATTGATAACCTGACCCTGCACATCGTCAACTAGTGCTGGATCAATGGGGAAAGCCAAGGCGAAACCATTATGGAGTGCACCTCCAATATTATCAATGACAAAGGTTCCCTCAATCCTGGTTATTAAGTTTGAAGCGTTGGTAATCAAGTTATAATCATAGGTTACCACCAGATCGTTGAAATCGTAATCTCCCTGACTGGGCCACAAATCTTCGAAGGCCAATGCCCCGGATAAGTTGGCTGTTGGTGAAAAATTGTTGAAGGCCTTGTTGACATCAAACGGGAATTCGTCCAACTCATCATTCACACCATCACCATCCTCGTCATTCGCCGGAATCAAGGCCACAACGTTTGTTAGCTCTATGGATTCGACCGGGTTGGCCCTGGCATAAAAAACGGCATCATTGAAATCATCATCCGACCCCTGGTCCCTTCTCAAATCTTCGAAAGCCAAAAAATTGATTTCCCGTGCACTATCATACAATTGCACAACGTGCGTATTGAGACTTGGGTTTTCAGGATTAAAGCTGGGTTCTGAGTAATAAACACCCCTACCATCTCCAACACCGGAACCCGTCCAGCCATTGGCCACAACAAACCAAGAAATGACCGTGTTTGGAGGAAATCTTCCCAAATACACACGGTCTCCAGGCACTAATCCTCCAGATGAACCCACCATGGATACGTTAGGAAAAATAATGTTGTGCGCGGCGATATCGTCCACCGTTGCGGGGTCACTTCCCAATGGATAGGAATAATATCCCAGTGCATTTCTATAGCCTGCACCTTCCGAAACGAAGGTGACCCAAACATCTGCCAAATCTGTTAAGATCATACTACTTTCACTAGAGTTGTCCAGAAATTGTGGATTGGCTATGGGCACCCTACTTCTTTCGGGAAGCGATGCGTTTATATCGTCCAAAAGGTTTTGTTGGATTACATCCGGTAGTTCCAGTTCGGTGGGAACTCCCTGAAAGTCAAATCCGGTAACATAGGTATAATCAACTTTTGCTGTTGTGCTTGATCTTCCCTTTTGTGTTTTAGGGCTAATGTCTTTCTTACTTGTAGTTGTTCTTTCATATAGTGGCCGATAATCATAGGTGATTTGATCGCCCTGAACGGCCAGTCTTATATCCTTGGTCAACCCTATATAATCGGAGTAGAGCAGAACACTATCGGCCTGCGCCTGGATGGCGAACCGCTGCTCGAAATGACCACTGGAATCGAACATTGCCCTTCCGAAGGGAATACTATCTTGGTTACCGGTTTTGCTATAAAGCGAAAAAACGGCCTTGCTCAAAAAAGTGGGAACATCCAGGGTAACCTGAATTTCTTGACTAGTCGCATAATTAAAACTTGCGGCTACATTGAGGTTGCCCAAGGGGCCATCATCGTCTATTGAAATGGGGTCGTCCTGTGGGGGATCTAAATCCTTCTCGCTAACACATCCAACCGCTGCCAGCAGTGTGGTCAATAAGAAAAATACTCTTAACTTTTCAAACATTCTTGTAGGTTTCATAATATATTGTAAATATTATCCTACATTTTATTTAAGAAAAGTATTTGTTGTGTACTATATGATTCGTGTGGTAAATGGGTAACAAGTATATATCTGGTGATAGCAAAACCCGTGGTTCACAGCTGCTTGGGGGCTGTTCCATTTGTCAGGTTCCAACTCACGGCATTCCAAAATGCCTTCAGATGTTCAAACTCCCGTTTCACTAAGAAAGTGACCATATTTTTTGGAATGGACACCAAACCTTGGAACAGCATGCTAACAAATAGAGGAAAAGGTTTAAAATTTCGCCGTGCAAACAAAATTCTGTTTCTGGAAATATAGTAGGTCTTTAATGGACTGAACTTTCCTGTAGAAACAGATTCCTTATGAAGAATGTATGACTTGGGTTGGTAATAGATTTTATAGCCGGCCCGTTTTACCATTTCTGCCCAGTCATGTTCTTCATAATACAAAAAATAGACTTCCGTCATAGCACCCACTTCCTCCACAATCCGTTTGGGAACCATCATGGCTGCACCATGGATGGATTGTGTTTCTCCGGGCTGATCGTAGTTACCATCGTCTTTTTGGTGGTATCCTATGCTATTGTTTCGAATCGTCCAACGATTCATTGGGGTATAACCAGCATATTGTATAAGGGAAGGGTCCCAATGAAATTTAATTTTTGGACTGACCATTCCGATAGTTTCATCACCCTCAAGCGTTTCCACCAAAGGTTCAATAAAATTCTCTGGCACTATGGTATCGTTGTTTATAAACAACAAAAAATCGCCTTTGGCCTGTTTTAAACCCAAATTATTGCCGCCGGCAAAACCAAGATTTTCCTTGCTCTTGATCAGATTCACTTCTGGAAACTGGTCTTTTATGATATCTGGATTGTCCTTGGGCGAAGCGTTATCCACTACGATCACTTCATAGTTAGGATAAGAAAGTTCGCGAATGGATTGCAACAATTCCAGGGTCACCCCAGATTCGTTGTAGTTGATGGTTATTATGGATACAAGTGGTTTCATATATTGATTTTTTACGCAGTCATTTCCAACTGCAATTCCGCTTCTTTTTCTTCTCTAATTTTTTGGTCCAGCTTTGGCGCGATGAACATAAAGACCATTCCTGTATACATTAAAATACAGGTGGGAAACTGTCCGAAAACACCATTCCCGTAGGAAGCCAACATAATGCCGGCCATCCCACAGACCAGGGCAGTGATCTGTCCTTTTAACCAATCGTCCCGTATCTTAAACATACAGTTGTAGGCCCCTGTGATGAGGATAAAGAATAGGATAAACAGGTGCAGGTACAGCCCTATAATACCCGTATCTGCCCAAACGGCCACAAACCAACTATCCGTTGCTGTATTGGCCAAAAAAGTATTTGGCGAAAACCGTTTGCCCCAGTTACCCGTAGATCCAATTCCCCCACCCAACGGACGTGTGGCCAAATATCCCCTAAGTTTTTCTTGATTTATTTTACGCATCTGTAGGGAGGCGTCATTTGGATCAAAGGCCGTTCGCATTCGCCTAATCTGATCATTATCGTTACCAATTGTAGTATACTTGAAAAACACAAACACCCCAATCCCTACGAGAGCACCGAGAACAATGCTGGGAATATGCTTTCGCACAAGAATGAACATTACGCCTCCCATTGCCGGAACTGCAATGGCACCACGGGTCCCTGAGATCATCATCCCCAAAAGTCCGGCCATGGCCACAATCCCACAAAAAATCTGAAACCTTCTGTTTTTGGCAAATAGCGCCAAAACTCCGAAAACCACCCCCGTATGTCCTTGCGAAGCACCAAATTGGCCAGCATCAGAATAAAAAGAGAATATACGAAGTTTACCAAACAGAATATGGGTCACATCGCCGCCCGCATCCAACCAAGCTTGTTCATAACTATCAACACCAAAAATGAGTTGTTGCATGCCCTTCATGGTTGCCAACACCGATAGTGCACCCCATATCAAAAAGAACAGGTGCAAATCCTTACGCTTGTTGAACAACAAGAAGACCAGGGGAACAAACAACCACTGGTACAAGGCAAGACCACGCATGGCATAAAACCAAGCGGCCACACTTACCGCCTCTGGGTTGACAATCTGCAAAATGGCATAACCAAACCATATCGTAACCAAAAGGGTTAATTGCGAATTGGCCTTTGCCCAAGGTACTTTTATCCGAAAAGCCTTAAAGAAAAGGGCTAAATACATCAACACCATTAAGCCATCCATTAAGAGGCCCCAGGTCATTGGAATATATCTGCCGATACCCAGTACAAAGAAGTTGAAAATCAGGATGGTGATAACACCAATCCTTGGGTTCACAAACAAAGCTCCCAAATAGATAATGGCAAAGGGAATCACCATTACTCCAATTCCCGCCACCAAACCTTTTGTCGCGGTTAAGTGTGCCGTGGTCAACACCACCGATAACAAAATAAGAATGGGCAATGGCTTTCTCAGGAGGTCTGATCCGCTTGTGGTTTCGAAGGTATGCATCAGCCCAAATGTGTTTTTAGGTTTTTGATGAAATGCACACTTTCCGAAACAATCTCTCTTCCCTGTACCTGGATTTCTTTCTTGAGGTAATAGAATCCAAGGAAAATGCCCATAAGCGTGAAAAGTACCGTTCCGATGGCCACGGCCACTAGGCTTTTTAGCACAAAAACGGCCAAAACGTTCAATATGATGTTGGCAAAAGTCATCACCAAGACCTTATAAAGATTTAGTTTGGGTCTGTTAATACTATCCAGCAAAACACCCGTAAATCGATCCAATGGCAATAACATGATATACACAGTAAACACTCTAAAAATGAGGGTGAGAATAGGAAGTGAGTCCAAATATTCGTTCCCTCCCAAAAAAAGCACCATATATTCCGCGAAAACAAAACTGCCCAAGGCTACAGGAAAAAACAGAAGTGTGATGATGCCCACATAAGAGTAAAAAACCTTCTTGGTTCCGAGCAGATCACCCTCCAACGCCTTTTTTGACATGCGGGGATAGGCCGTCATAGCAAAGCTATGCAGGG
>JBCCUY010000203.1:0-6508 GCA_039196145.1 Bacteroidota bacterium | reverse complement strand
TTTATGGCCTGGAAAACCAGCATATTTTGCCAAGACTTCTGGAACCACTTCTGGAGCGAAGTATATTCCTATTACTAAGGAATCCATCAAATATCAGGTAGAAGCATCCAGAAACGCTATTCTTAATTATATCCATGAAACCGGAAACACCAATTTTGTGGATGGACGAATGATTTTTCTTCAGGGAAGTCCGGAGTTAGAAGAGAAGGGCGGTATGAAACTGGGTAGACTTTCCGGCATTTCTGCCCATTACGTGCCTAATTATCTTCAGAAAAACAGATTGCCTAGTTGGGAAACCAATTGTATTGAGGATTGGGAGACCAAAGTGGACAAGATCGTGGAGGAAACCAAAAATGAGGACATGACTGTGATAGCCGGTATTCCCTCTTGGGTTCAGATGTATTTTGAAAAATTGAATTCCCAGTCGGGGATGAAGGTGGGGGAATTATTTAAAAATTTCCAACTTTTCATCTATGGCGGCGTCAATTACGAGCCCTATCGGGCCAAGTTTGAGGGATTAATTGGCCGAAAAGTGGACAGCATTGAACTTTTTCCGGCCAGCGAAGGGTTTTTCGCTTATCAGGATTCGCAAAGCGCGGATGGAATGCTGTTATTGCTGAACTCCGGAATTTTCTACGAGTTTGTAAAGGCGGACGAATTCTTTGATGAAGGTGCAAAGCGATTGACTTTGGCAGATGTTCAAGTTGGCGTGGACTATGCCATGATTATATCAACCAATGCAGGACTTTGGGCGTACAATCTTGGAGATACCGTTCGGTTTGTTTCTACAAAACCATATAGAGTTGTTGTTTCAGGGCGAATAAAGCATTTTATTTCTGCCTTCGGCGAACATGTGATCGCAAAGGAGGTAGAGGAAGCTTTACAGTTGGCTATTGGACAAACCGATGCGGTGGTCAATGAATTCACAGTAGCCCCCCAAATAGCACCTCCCCAGGAAGAACTACCGTACCATGAATGGCTAATCGAGTTTGAAAAAGAACCTTCGGACAAAGAAAAATTTATAAAACTCATCGATGAGAGTATGCAGCAGCAGAACAGCTATTATTATGACCTCATAGTCGGGAGCATACTTCAGCCCCTTAAAATTACCGCCATAAAACCGGGAGGCTTTCAGGATTATATGAAGACCATTGGAAAACTTGGAGGTCAAAATAAGGTGCAACGACTTTCCAACGACCGGAAAGTCGCCGATGGGCTCTCTCCTTTTGTTGATTAGATTCTTAATAAAGGTGTTGCTTTCGTAGGAATTCGTGTATTTTTGTCGCTAAATTATGATGACCACCAAAGTAAAACAGGCGACTAGGGCACAGGAATCCACAAATGCCATCGAGCGATTGTATATTACCATGCGGCATTTGCTAAATCGGGGGTTTTATAAACCGTCTGGAGTGTCGGGAAATGCATTGCGAACGGCCCTGTTATTATTGAGACCTGAAATTTACGGCTCGGTTGCAGAGAATAAAGCCGAGTTGAACGGTCTCATTTATGTTTTGGAAAGATTGCCCGAAGGTATTGAAGAGTGCAGGTTTATCAACCTTACCTCGGACGAGGGCTTTTCCAAGTCCCACCTTAAATCCATAATCCCCCCAAAAAGGAGAAGAAACTGTTATCGTATTGACGAGGAGCAGATGAACATTGAAATTACCCGGGGCCGAAGCGACATCTACGATATTTTAACGCATCTTACCTTTCTATTTATAGAATCCGGCAAGATATGCAAACGGGTTTTGGTTGAAGATGGAACGGCAACCATTAGGGATTGGGATAAGCTTACCAAGTTTGTTAAGGACAAGGATAAGGATGATTCTGAACGGGAGATTGCCATGATCCATACGGCAAACATTTTGGGAAGGACTTATGATGAGGTGGTTGAAATGCAGGAAAAGTTGAAATCCCAAGGGGATCCCGACCGGTTTTTAAATGTAGTGTATTGGTTGGGTAAGTTGGCCATCGAAGAAGAAACCACCGGAAATAAAAGAACCATCACCTTTAGTCCATTGCTTCGCGAACGATTAGGGCACCATATCCATGGGGAACGTTGGGCACAAATGATCAAGGAAACACTCCACAAGAACAATCTCATGGATCGCCCAATTCATATCATTAGTGCCAATATGCACAGTGTTATGAATTCGCTCTTTGCCAAAAAAGCACTTGCCAAGGATTTCCCCGAGACCAAATCTCTGGAAATATATGAGGCCCTTAGCTCATCCAAAAACAAAGGACTTCGGAAAAAAGTGCAGCAAATAGCCCAAAAGAATGGAATGTTTTTTTTGGACGATACATCCGGCGCAAATATAGACGTTCAGATTTTTGATACGGCAAAATTTGGAAAAGATGCCTGCTGCTTTGATTTACCAGAGGGGATGAAGGAGGACGAAAAACCCGTTATATTTGTGATGGACTATGCCTTTGGTGAACAGGCCTATGAGACCATAGATGAACTTTTGAAGCCCATTGATTTGGAAGGAGACAAACACTTTTTAAATGTGGACTCACTTTCCATAATGGGAAAAGCAGGGATTTTGGAAGGCGGAAAAGGAGATTTGATGATTCCATCAGCCCATATTTTTGAGGGAACGGCCGATAACTATCCTTTTACCAATGAATTGTGTTCAGCCGATTTTGAGGGTCATGGTCTAAAGGTTTTGGAAGGCACCATGGTTACGGTTTTGGGAACCTCGCTCCAAAACAGAGACATTTTAAAATTTTTCCATGAATCCACATGGAATGTAATTGGATTGGAGATGGAAGGGGTGCATTACCAAAAGGCGATACAATCTGCCTCCAAGATAAGGAAGAGCATAAAGAAAGATGTGAAAGTACGGTACGCATATTATGCGTCAGACAATCCGTTGGAAACCGGTAGTACCTTGGCCTCCGGGGGATTGGGAACAACTGGGGTAAAACCCACCTACTTGATTACGGATAGGATTTTAAAACAGATATTCAATTCATAATATGGCAGAGCAACCTATAAATAAAAACACTTCGGATGAGATAGATTTAGGGCATTTGTTTCAAATGATTGGTAGGGCGTTTGAACGCTTTTTCAATTTCATTAGGCGCATTTTCAAGCGATTCTTTCATTTCATGATTCTGCTGCTTTTATTTATACAAAAAAACTTTATTCTCTTAGCTGCCGCTGCCCTTATTGGAGGGGCTGCCGGTTATTTTTTGGATAATTATATGCCGGAGAAATACATTTCCAAAATGGTGGTTGAGCCCAATTTCAACAGTGTCCAACAGCTTTACAACAACATAGATTTTTACAATGATCTGGCTATAGCGCAGGACTCAACAACTTTGGCAACAGCTTTAGAAATAACCGAACATGAAGCAGGAAGTATCAAAAAGATTTTTGTGGATTCGTATTCAGATGAAAATCAAAAGATAAAACTCTTTGACAAGTTTATAAGTGAATTGGATACTACGACAATAAAGACGATTGATTTTGACAACTATCTTAAAAACTTTAATTCACTAGATGCCCGGTTTCATCAAATTTCTGTAATTAGCACAGATAGTAGGGTGGCCAAAAAGCTCCAGCCAGCAATAGTGAGCTCCATTTCGGTCAATGATTATTTTAAACTACAAAAGAGAATTAACGATGAAAATCTAGACCTACAAGAACGCATTTATAACCAACAGCTAATAGAGATTGATTCCTTGCAGAGCTTGTATAGAACGGTCTTAGTAAAAGAAGCCGACAAGCCGATGCAAGGTACTAATATTAGTATGGCAGGAAATGGAGAGGCTCAAAACAAGGAACTGGCTCTAGTTCAGGAAAGAGAGGTAATAAAAGAAAAGCTGGTTGAGTTGAATGAAGAACGTGCCAACAAGTCTCAAATTGTGAATGTGATTTCCGATTTTCCTACTAGGGGCGTTGAGCAGAAAGGGTTACTAAAAAGCTACAAAGTACTGATGCCTTTGATTCTTTTGGGCTTAGTTGCCATAATCATGGGAATGTTAGAATTGAATCGTTTTTTAAAGAAGTATAAGGCCGATTGATTTTTGTGGCTTGTTGTGTTTAACCAGCAAATCCTGAAATAATTTGAAAAAAACAAAAAATTTAATTGTATTCGGGACCCGTCCAGAAGCAATTAAAATGGCTCCTTTAGTTAAAGAGTTTAAAAAGGTTGATAATGAATTTGACACAAAGATTTGTATAACGGCACAGCATCGAGAAATGTTGGACCAGGTACTAGCTTTTTTCGAAATAAAACCTGACTATGACCTGGACCTTATGAGGCCTAATCAGAGTCTATATTCTCTTACAGCGAATATTTTAAATAGTTTAAAACCTATCCTGGAGGAATTTAAACCTGATTATGTATATGTACATGGTGATACCACCACAACAATGGCATCAAGTCTTGCTGCTTTTTATTCCGGAGCCCAGGTTTGTCATATTGAGGCTGGCCTTAGGACATTTAACAAGCTATCACCATTTCCTGAAGAAATGAACCGATGTGTTACGGGTGTTATCGCAGACATGCACTTTGCACCTACACAAACGTCAAAAGAAAACTTACTTCTGGAAAACAAAAGAGAAGATACTATCGTTGTTACTGGAAACACTGTTATCGATGCCTTGAAGTTTAGTGTGAAAAAAGTTAATGAGACTTCTTTTAATGACACCGAAATAGGGCATTTAAAAAGTATACTTGATTCAAACAAACGGTTAATCCTTGTTACTGGCCATAGAAGGGAAAATCATGGGCAAGGCTTTATAAATATATGTGAGGCTTTAAAACAAATTGTAATGGAATATCCCGATGTACAGATAGTTTACCCTGTGCATTTAAATCCCAATGTTCAAAAACCTGTTTACGATATTTTGGATGGTTTGGATGCCGTCAAACTTATCCCCCCACTTTCTTATCCAGCTTTTGTATGGCTAATGGATAAATCCTACATGATAATTACCGATAGTGGCGGAGTACAAGAGGAAGCTCCAAGTTTAGGCAAACCCGTTTTGGTTATGAGAAACACCACAGAAAGACCCGAAGCAGTTGATACAGGTACAGTTTTGCTTGTAGGAACTGATAAGTCAAAAATTGTTTCGGAAACTAGTAGACTCCTTAAAGATAAACGGGAGTATTTAAAGATGAGCAAACTTCATAATCCTTACGGTGAGGGTAAGGCTTGCGAAAAAATTGTGAACCATATTTCAAAAACACAATAATGAAGGATAACCCAAAAGTTGTGATGATGGGTCTTGGCTATATCGGCCTACCTACTGCCGCATTGATTGCTCAGAACAAAGTTCCGGTGCTTGGTGTGGACATTAACCCCAAAGTTGTTAGAACGATAAATGCCGGTAAAATTCATATTGTTGAACCCGAACTGGATGAAGCGGTGGAAAACGCTGTAAAGGAAGGGTTCTTAATTGCAGATGTTGAGCCAAGAGAGGCCGACACGTATTTGATTGTAGTCCCTACACCATTTAAGGACAAGAATGAACCGGACATATCATTTGTGCGAGCGGCGACGGAATCGATAATTCCCTTATTGAAAAAAGGAGATCTGTATATTATTGAATCAACTTCTCCTATTGGCACTACAGAAAAAATGTCGGATCTTATTTACGGGGAAAGACCAGACCTAAAAGATGAGATTTACATTGCTTATTGCCCAGAAAGAGTGCTGCCAGGTAACGTTATGCATGAATTGGTGTATAACGACAGGGTTATTGGAGGGGTTGATATTGCATCAACTAATAGAGCGGTTGACTTTTATTCCCAATTTATCAAAGGAGAGCTACATAAGACCAACGCTAGAACCGCAGAGATGTGTAAGTTGGTTGAGAACTCTTCCAGAGATGTTCAAATTGCTTTTGCCAATGAGCTTTCGTTAATCTGTGATAAAGCAGAGATAGATGTGTGGGAACTAATTGAATTGGCAAATAAACATCCAAGAGTTAATATATTACGCCCCGGTTGCGGAGTTGGGGGGCATTGCATTGCAGTAGACCCTTATTTTATAGTTGCGGACTACCCCATGGAATCTAAAATTATTGGAACTGCAAGGGAAATCAATAACTATAAATCATTTTGGTGCGCCGAAAAGGTAAAATCTGCCAAAATGGAGTTCGAATTAAAACACGGAAGGAAACCCAGCATTGCCCTGATGGGGCTTGCATTTAAACCTAACATTGATGATTTACGGGAGTCCCCTGCTAAATATATTGTGCAAAAAGTACTTCAAAATGCTAATGATGAGGAATACTTTATAGTAGAACCAAATATAGAAGACCATAAAGTTTTTAAGCTAACTTATTATGAGGAAGCAGCAGAGAAAGCCGATATTCTTGTTTTTCTAGTAGCACATGATGAGTTTAAAACAATAAAGAGCGGCAACAAAGTTGTTCTGGATTTCTGTGGCGTAATCAAATGATTTATCAGATTGGCGGAAAATAGTGAAGGTAAAAGGAATCATTGGAGTAGTTTTTTTAATGTTTTTATCTGGGTGCAAGTGCGGGACG
>JBCCUY010000202.1:0-6510 GCA_039196145.1 Bacteroidota bacterium | reverse complement strand
TGGAGGAGAAGGCCCAACAGCTTGAAGAACAAAATGCCTACACCATAGAGAAAAATGCCGCACTTGAACAAGCCCAGGCCGCATTGGTCATCAAATCAGAGGAGCTTGAAAAAAGTGGCCGATATAAATCGGAATTTTTGGCCAATATGTCCCATGAACTTCGAACTCCGCTTAATAGTGTCATCATCCTTTCCAAGCTACTGCAGAGCAACAAAACAGGTAATCTGACTGAAAAACAAATTGAATTTTCGCAAATCATCAACAAGTCGGGAGAAGACCTCCTAAGCTTGATCAATGAGGTACTGGACCTGGCCAAAGTAGAATCCGGGAAGATTGAATTGGAGATTGAATCCCATAATCTTCGCACCTATGCTGAGGACAGTAAAAAAACCTTTATCGCCATAGCACAGGATAAAGGGGTGGATTTTGTCCTGAATATTGATAAATCCCTTCCAGAAACCTTCACAACGGATAAACAAAGATTAAATCAGGTTCTGAAGAATCTGCTCAGCAATGCCTTTAAGTTTACCGATACGGAAGGCACGGTAACCCTGGAATTTAAAAACAGTAAAACGCTTCCAAAATTCACGAGTTCCGCACTCATAAAAAGTGGACATGTCCTCCAAATCGCAGTAAACGATACCGGTATTGGCATAGCCAAGGAAAAACTTGGATCCGTATTTGAAGCTTTTGTACAGGAGGATGGCACCACACAAAGAAAATACGGGGGAACGGGTCTTGGACTTAGCATTTCCAAAGAATTGGTAAGACTACTGGGTGGAGAAATTTTTGTAGAAAGTGAAGTTGGAAAAGGCTCTACGTTTACCCTATTCCTTCCCTTTGATAGCTCAGAAGCCGTAAAAGGACCCGCATCTGAAAAACCGAATAGTAAGGCTAAGGAAACAAAAGCTGAACCCGCAAAAGAGGAAGCTGAACAGCCAATAGAGACATTTGTTAAGGAACGCGTTTTGAACGAACAGCTTGAGGCCATTATTGCAGATGACCGCGATCAGTTACAACAAGATGACAAGATTCTCTTGGTGGTTGAGGACGATCTCCAGTTTGCAAAGGTTCTTTTGGACCAAGCTAGGGAAAACGGGTTTAAAGTACTGGTTACGGATCAAGGAGATAAAGCCTTGGAACATGTGGAGGAGTACCGTCCCAATGCCATTATACTGGATATGCAGTTACCCGTAATGGACGGATGGACCGTTCTTAAAAAACTAAAGGGAAACAAAGAGCACGCCCACATTCCTGTGCATGTTATTTCTGGAATAGATAAAACCAAGCTGGGCTTGGAAATGGGAGCGGTGGAATATCTGGTAAAACCTATCTCCTTTGAAAAATTGGAGCAAACCTTTTCCAATATTTCCAAAACCATTGCGGGTTCAGATGTCAAAAAAGTATTGATAATCGAAGACGATGAATCCAACAACAAAGCCTTGCAGGAAATGATAAAAAGCAAGCAGTTGGAGGCCGTAGCCGCTAAAAATGCAAAGGATGCCCGCGAGCTATTCAAAAATGAGCATCCCAATCTTGTGGTCCTGGACTTGGGGTTGCCCGATATAGATGGTATTGAATTGTTGGACGAGTTCAAGCTTCAGAAAAAAGAGGTTCCTGTGATTGTATTTACGGGTAGGGAACTAACGAAAAAAGAGTTAAAGCAAATTGAGCGGCACCAAGATACTTCTGTCGTCCTAAAAACGACAAAATCCTATGACCGCTTGTCCGAAGAGACCGAGCTGTTCATGAACATGCTCAATTCCACACAAACGGACTATCCAGTTTTACCACCCAAGGAATTCCATTCCGAGGATATTATCAAAGGAAAGCGAATACTTATTGTGGACGATGATATGAGGAACATCTACGCCCTAGAGACCGTTTTGGAAGAGGAACAGGTAGAAGTAACCGTTGCCACTAATGGTGCGGAGGCCGTGGATGAGATAAAAAACGGTGAATTTGATGCCGTGCTCATGGACATTATGATGCCAGTGATGGATGGATATGAAGCCACCAAAAAAATACGGGAAATGGGGCGCAAGGACCTACCCATCATAGCATTGACCGCCAAAGCCATGAAAGGAGATCGCGAGAAATGTTTGGAAGCAGGAGTAAGCGACTATATGTCCAAACCCTTGGATGTTGAAAAGTTATTGTCCCTATTAAGAGTTTGGTTGTATAAGTAATGGAGACACTGGTTGAGATTTCGGAAAACGAGTTGGATGATTTTATACAGTTGTCCAACAAACTTTATGGCCTTGATTTCTCCGGGTACGCAATGGAATCCCTACGAAGAAGGGTATTGCGACTTATGAAACTAAAATCGTGTGATTCATTTACCGCATTCAAATACTTTCTCACCAACCATGAGCTAAGTGATGACGACCTATTGAACGAGATTACGGTAAACACCACCGAGATGTTCAGGGACGCGGAAGTTTTCAAATTTGTGAGAGATGAAATATTCGGTGTTTTGGAAACCTATCCCAGAATCAATATTTGGCACGCGGGGTGTTCCACCGGTGAAGAACCTTTGAGCCTGGCCATATTACTAAAAGAACGCGGCTTGCTTCGAAGGTCTGTCCAATACTGTACGGATATTAATTCTGAAGTGATTGCCCAAGCAAAAAAAGGGATCTATGAGTTAAAAGAAATGAAGGAATACTCTTCTAACTACATAAAATCTGGGGGAGAATTATCACTCTCAGACTACTATGTGGCAAATTATGGGAAGGTAAAAATGAGCAGTGAATTGCAGGATAACATGGTATTTACCAAGCATAATCTAGTGAACGGCACCTCCTTCAATCAAATGCATATGATTATGTGCCGTAATGTATTCATCTACCTGACCACGGCACAGCAAAATAAGGTACTACGATTGTTTATCGATAGTCTTGTGCCCCGCGGATATCTAATTCTAGGGGCAAAAGAGAGTGCAGTTTTTTCAACTGTTTTAAACGAACTGGAAATAGTCAATGGCAAACTCAAGATCTATAGAAAAAGAACATAGTCAAGAGCCTTTTAAAGTGGCCCTTTTTTGTGGTTCTTCCGGGGCCATGGATGTGTTGGAGACTTTCCTATCGGCAATTGACCGCGGGCTAAAAGCTGCGATAGTAGTGCTATTACATAGAAAAGCTACAACCCAAGACTATTTAGCAAGGTATTTGGGTCAAAAAACGCTGGTAAACGTGCAGGCTATTGAGCATGGAACCCTCTTGGAAAAAGGAACTATCTATATGGTTCCCGCCGGATATCATTGCCTAATGGAAAAAAACATGACCCTGAGTCTTGATCTAAGCGAAAAAGAGATGTTCTCCAGACCTTCTGCAGACGTTTCCCTGGAATCTTTCTCCTATAATCTCAAAGAGCGATTGATTGCCATTATTGTGAGTGGGGCCAATGCAGATGGAGCCAAAGGAGCAAAGTGGGTTTGGAAAAGAAATGGAAAAATAATCGTGCAACAACCAGAAGAAGCTTCCATTGGAACAATGCCCATGGCCGTTATTGAAGCCATTGAAACGGTTGACCACATTGTACCCTCAAACGAACTATATACTACAGCCGCTAAATATTTTTAATATGGACAAAGCAAAAATTCTTATTGTAGATGATCTTCAGGAGAATTTATTCTCCTTAGAACAGATTATTGAAAAAGATGACCGGGAAATCATCTCGGCCACCAGCGGAAATGAAGCCTTGAAATTGGCTAGAAAGCATGAATTTGCTTTGGTCATTACAGATGTTCAAATGCCGGAAATGAATGGATTTGAGTTCATTGAGATTTTTCGGAGTAAAAAGAATACCCAAAACGTCCCTGTTATCTTCGCCACGGCCATTAACAAAGAGAAGCAATATGTTATAAAAGGCTATTCAGAAGGTGCTGTGGACTATTTATACAAACCTTTGGATCCAGACATCGTATCTGCAAAGGTGGATATTTTCGTGACCCTCTATAATCAAAAAAGAGCGTTGGAGGACCAATACCAAGAACTGGATGCATTGAACAAGCTCAAAAACAAGTTTCTGGGCATCGCCGCACATGATATAAGAAATCCGTTGGCCATCATCGAGTTTTATTCCAAATCACTGCTCAAGGAATTAGGGCCCATTTTAAATGACCCATCCAAAATCCAAGAGTTGGAAAACATATTTGTTTCCACAAAGTTTGCCCAAAATCTGGTCAATGACTTTTTGGATATCAGTAAAATGGAATCCGGTAATATTGAGTTGGAGGAAGAAATGATTGATGTTCGTTGTTTTCTGGAAAGCAGTATTCAATTCAATCAGGTATTTGCCAATAAAAAGAATATCAATCTGATTGGAGAAATCGAATTTGAGGAACTGCATACAGCTTTTGACAAAACCAAGATGAACCAGGTACTCAATAATTTGATTACAAATGCCATAAAATTCTCGCACGAGGGCACATCCATACATTTAAAAGCCCAGCAAAACGGAGACCAACTAGTACTATCTTTAAGAGATGAGGGACAGGGTATTCCCAAGGATGAGATAACCCATTTGTTCGATCCCTTTGCCAAAACTTCGGTAAAGTCAACCGCAGGAGAAAAGAGTACCGGACTTGGACTTATGATCGTAAAAAAGATTGTGGACGCCCATGCAGGGGAAATTACCGTCACTTCCGAGGTTGGTGTTGGATCTTGTTTCAGGATAACGTTTCCAATTACCGTCATTAAGACTAAGGAGGCGGCGCCAAACCGCACAATGGACAATGAAACCATGGACAGCGAACAATTGAACATTGCGGTAGTAGACGATGATATTCTCATGCGAACACTTTCTGAGGTGGTATTCAATAAAATTGGCGGGAACATTACCATGTTCGAAGATGCAGAAGCGCTACTTGACCAAGTTGACGCTGTTAATCCTGATTTGGTGTTTACCGATATCAATATGCCTGGTCTAAATGGTTATGATATGGTAAAACAGATTAGGGATAGAGGTATCGACATCCCCATTTTTGGATTGACCGGCTTGATCAATGACGAAGTCCAAAAACTGTCCAAAAAGTCAGGAATGGACGGTGTATACGAAAAGCCTCCAGTGGAAAACATGCTGAGGCACTTAGTTTCACAAGTGCTTCAGAAAGACATGGTTTAAAACATAATTAAATAAAACCTTACCCAAAATCACTTGTGGAAAAACACAAATTTCAGGATAAAGTGGTTCGATAAAGACCAGATAACTTCATAATCGTTATGTAATCCGCTGTTTTATTTTTTATGCAAGAAGTCTTGTAAACAAAAAATCCAATATTAAATAAGTATTTGAATTCCATTTACTTATACCATCCTGACTACATCCACGCACGAGTAACCCAGAGGCTACAGGTTCGAGCCCTCTTCCCTATACCAGAAAAAGGCTTCAACGTAATATGAGGCTTTTTTTGATTTGTCATGTTATTCAACTGATAGGTTAAGATTACAATCAGTATGTATCAGATCGAAGTTTCCATAGATAAATATTAGGTGCTTTAAGAAAACCATGGCTCCCTATTTTTGCTGGAAACAAGAAATTGGAATAATTTTGCGCTTCACAATGAAAAAACTTAAGCGGCTAATCCCATTCTTTTTTGTAACTCTGTTCTTGTGTTCAAAGGTTACAGGGCTCCACGCTCTTACACACAATACAGATGATACTGATGTTGAGCATTGTGAGTTTTGTGATATTGCAACAGTTGCAAGTTTCACCCCGCTATTATCTACGGATGGTGAACTTCCTTCCCAAACAAAAATTCTTTTTTCAGAATTAAGACTTAAAAGTGCGACAGCACTAATTGTTTTTTACAATAACCCCCGGGAAAGCCTATGCTTCACAAGGCCCCCACCACAATTTTCTTAACCCATTTTTTACTCTCAATTAAGTGTTGAAAGAATTTGTTATGTCTTTTTTGATTCCCAATTCTGCATAACCATCTTTCAATTTTATATGGATGTCATTGTAGTTATTGATTTCACAAACAAAATGGTATAAATCTTCTGCAAGAAGATTGCATACTACCTATAATTTGATGGTATATGCAATCTATACAATTAATCAATTTTAAAACATATTCATGCTCAAAGCAATTAATGTAACCAAATCGTACGACGGTAAGGTTGCTCTAAAAGATATTTCATTTGAGGTGGGCAAAGGAGAAATCTTTTGTCTTTTGGGCCAAAATGGCGCAGGAAAGACCACAACGATCAACATCTTCTTAGGTTTTATTGAAAAAGATGGTGGTCAAGCCTTTATTGGTGACAAGGAAGTTGGTATTGATGAAATTAATCAACTAACAGCCTATATCCCGGAGACAGTTCAGCTGTATGCCAATTTAACTGGAATAGAGAATTTGGATTTTTTCAGCCGCCTAGCGGGCTTTGCCTATAGCACAGAACAATTAGAAGAATTTTTAGAAAAAACGGGGCTTCAGACAGATGCACATCACAAACGCCTTTCCTCTTACTCGAAAGGTATGCGGCAAAAAGTTGGTATTGCTGTGGC
>JBCCUY010000201.1:0-6523 GCA_039196145.1 Bacteroidota bacterium | reverse complement strand
CCATGGCTCCTTGTCCACCACCAGCGCCAACAAGGGTGTGAATCTCATCTATAAACAACACTATATCACCGTCAGAAGAGGTTACTTCTTTAATTACCGCTTTAAGTCGTTCTTCAAACTCTCCCTTAAATTTCGCCCCAGCAATCAACGCACCCATATCCAAGGAGTAAATGGTCTTATCCTTAAGATTTTCTGGGATATCGCCCTGTACGATTCTATGTGCCAGACCTTCGGCAATGGCAGTTTTACCCACCCCAGGTTCGCCAACGAGCATGGGATTGTTTTTCGTTCTTCGGGATAAGATTTGCAATACCCTTCGTATTTCCTCGTCCCTTCCGATGACCGGATCCAGCTTGCCATTATCCGCCAGCTGGTTGAGGTTTTTGGCATATTTATCCAGGGAGTTATAGGTGTCCTCGGCGCTTTGCGAGGTGACCTTACCACCTTTCCGAAGTTCTTGGATGGCAGCATTAAGGTCTTTTTCATTGACGCCTTGGTCCTTTAAAATCTGGGCTATTTTACTCTTCGATTTGAATATGGCCATCAATAAATGCTCGATGGATACAAATTCATCCCCTTGTTTTTTGGCAATGGTACTTGCTTCGTTCAGGGATTTTCCCGCTTCTCGCGACAACATAATATCGCCCCCAGAGACCTTGGAGAAGCTTTCCAGTTCCTTTTCCAAGATTTGATCGATGAAGTTGGTATTGACATTCAACTTCTTTAAGATAAAGGGCAACACATTTTCGTCCACTTCGGTAATTGCTTTGAAGAGGTGTTCATTTTCTATTTGTTGATGCCCTAATTCTTGTGCGAGCTGTTGTGCTCGCTGAAGGGCTTCCTGTGATTTTATAGTAAAGTTGTTAAAATTCATTTTCCACTGTTTTTACCTTGAATGGTCAACAACCCTACCATTTGCCAACTACCGCCAAAATGTCGCTTAAACCGTGAAAATAAAGGACATTTCGTCATAGTGTAAGTTTTTTAGCCCAGCTCGACATATCTATTAAATTTGCATTATGGGATTGTTCGGAAAGGTATTTGGAAATTCATCAGAAGATAAGAAAGAAGAAAAAAGAGTTCCATGGGTACCCTTGGAATCTTTAGATCAATTAACGGCGATCAAGGAAGTTTCCCATAATCGTACACAACTTATTTTTAAGCATTCCACGACCTGTGGAATAAGTAGGATGGTGCTGAACATGTTCACAAGTGCTTACAACTTGGGAGAAGATAAGGACATTTACTTTTTGGACCTTCATGCCCATAGGGCGGTATCCAACGCGGTGGAATCCGAGTTTGGGGTGCGACATCAGTCCCCACAGCTGCTCATCATTAAAAAAGGGGAGGTTACTTTCCATACCTCGCACGGTGCAATTGCGGATATAGATTTGCCAAGTTACGTGTAACCCGCTGGTCCGGAAATAAAAAAACGTGGTAAGAAATTAGTCCCTACCACGCTTTACACTATTTGTTTTTGTTTGAACTAGTCGTTAAACTGGTTCTGTGCTACAAACTGGTTTTGCGTCATGATGGCCTTTAGCCTGGCTTTTAGGTCCTCCCCGGCATCATAGACCATTTGCTCATTACTGGGAAAGGGAACTGCCCTGGCATCCAAGAATGGGATTAAATCCGAATCCAATGCTCTTTTGTCCCCTCTATAATTGGCATAAATGTGCTCAAAAATAAACTCACTGGACAAGGGGTATGAGTTGATTTCCTGACCATTGGAGAGGTCTACCATACTCACTTTGGCTCCAATCTGGGCACTTTTAAACTGTGTGAACTGATAGAAATTGCACCTCACGGTTTTCAATCGGTCTACTTTTATCCTGTTGCCCAAACTATCTTTTACGGCATTCCCGTTGTCATCCAACAAGTACTCGAAACCATCTTTGACTTGTTTTTCCCTAATGATTTGTTTTTCGTTTACCTGCTCAGGGGAGATATTAATTTCCCTAAAGTTCAGGTTTAAGGCATAATCATAATTTATGTTTTCCAAAGGATTGGTATGGAACTCCGTCCAAAAACTATTGATTCCAAAGGCATTGAAGTCCAATAACTCGGTTTCCAATCTTTCGGGAATAACTTGTTGAGTCTGATTTCCGATTTCAACCCTTACGTATTCCAATCCTTTGGTGTAGGCCTCATCCATTTTGGAAATGGTCTCTTTATATCCGGGATTGATATCCTGCAAATATTTCAAGTCGCTATAGGCGGCCCTGAAGTCCATCTTTTCCCTTGCTCTGGCCAACATACCATCTGCGTTGGTGTACAAATACTCGGACAGGTCGTTTTTGGTAGCCAAGATCGCGGCATCGTAATTGGCAAAGCTGAATCGGGCATCCCTACCTTCTTCATAAATGGGTAGAGGAAGTAGCGGTCTAATTCGCTGTTGAATCTGCTTTAGCTGGACAAACTTGTTGTAAATGGTCTCCAGGTTTGCCGGATTTCCATCCTGTTGCAAAAAAGCAATTTGCTCTTCTTCCCGCTGTGCGTGCTTGGCGTAGGCGTCCTCCAAAAGCACTACATAGGCCTGGTGTCCTTTTCTAGTTTTGTTTTCAGCTAAATTTTTAATGGCCTTGTTCATGGCAGAAACATAGTTTCCACTGTTTAGGGCCTCTTGCGTTTTTTTAACACCACCGCATGCGGCAAGTAGTATTAGTGTACCAAAGAGTAGTATTTTTTTCATGGCTTTTTGATTTTATGGTTATCAAGGGGTTTTCAACTGCCGTGCCAAAAACCTTCCTTTATGTAACGAAAAAGGTCAAACAGTAGTATAATATCGATGAAATGCATAAAAATGATTGGTTTTTGAAAGGATTTCGCAGTGATTTTTGGTTGTTAATTGTTGTTTGATAAAATTGGATTTTACCACAATTTTTTTCAATTCAGTTAGCTTTTCTATTTGTAATTTTAGCACTTCTTAATTCAAAGGCAAATGCAAAGAGACCATCAGATTTTTGAACTCATAGAAAGCGAAAGGGAAAGACAATTGGAAGGTGTGGAGCTTATCGCCTCCGAAAACTTTGTAAGTCCGCAGGTCATGGAGGCCGCAGGCTCAGTTCTTACCAACAAATATGCTGAGGGTTACCCTGGCAAACGCTACTACGGTGGTTGCGAAGTGGTGGACGAAGTGGAACAGCTGGCCATTGACCGGGCCAAGGAACTTTTTGGTGCGGCGTATGCCAATGTGCAGCCCCATTCAGGATCACAGGCCAATGCCTCGGTCTATCATGCGTGCCTTAAACCCGGTGATACCATTCTTGGTTTTGATTTGGCGCATGGGGGGCACCTGACCCATGGTTCTCCGGTCAATTTTTCCGGAAAACTTTATAACCCTGTGTTTTACGGAGTGGATGAGGAGACAGGAACCTTGAATTACGACAAAATACAGGAGATAGCGGACAATGAAAAGCCCAAATTGATCATTGCGGGCGCTTCCGCCTACTCTAGGGATATGGACTTCAAACGCTTCCGGGAGATAGCCGACAGTGTGAATGCCATTTTGTTGGCCGATATCTCACACCCAGCGGGATTGATTGCCAAGGGCATTATGAACGACCCGATTCCGCACTGCCATATTGTTACCACTACAACCCATAAGACTTTGAGAGGCCCAAGAGGAGGTTTGATTTTGATGGGGGAAAATTTTGAAAACCCGTTCGGCATCCGATTAAAAAATGGAAACCTCCGTAAAATGTCAGGTCTTTTGGATTTGGCAGTCTTCCCCGGTAACCAAGGTGGGCCCTTGGAACACATTATCGCTGCAAAGGCAGTAGCCTTTGGGGAAGCATTGACGGATGATTTCCTCCATTATATGCTTCAAGTAAAGAAGAACGCGGACGCCATGGCCAAGGCTTTTGTGGGCAGGGATTATAAGGTTATCTCCGGAGGAACCGACAACCACATGATGCTCATAGACCTTAGAAACAAGAACATTACGGGCAAGGATGCTGAGAAAGCATTGGAACTGGGCGCCATTACCGCCAATAAGAACATGGTGCCGTTTGATGACCAATCCCCGTTCATCACTTCCGGTATACGCTTTGGAACGCCGGCCATCACCACACGCGGATTGAAGGAGGCAGATATGGAGACCATTGTTGGATTTATTGACGAGGTACTTACCGATGCGACCAATGAAACCAAAATTGCAGGAATAAAACAAAAGGTCAACGACCTAATGCGGTCAAGACCTTTGTTTAATGCCTAAAACGGCGGGGTGTTCTTAGGTTAAGCCTAAGGGAGTAATACTATTGTTCAATCCAGCAGGAAAAAATCTTCCTTGCGCATTTCTTTGGTTTTCAAACTGTAGACCATTACATCATGTTGTGGGTCGTCCTCAAAGTAGAGGCCCCAGTGCTCAAAGTAGCTATGTTGCCCGTTTTCCAGGTCCACACCCTTTTTTGTGCTGTCCTCAAAAACAGGAACAAAGATCTCGTACGGCATGGCGGTAAGTCCCTTGGTAAAGTACACAAAGTGCTCACTTACCTTGTTCACCACGGCACCCAATTGCTCAGGCACACTGTAATCCTTTATTCGTGTAATAATTATGGAAGTGTCCTTAAAATGAAGTGAAAGCTCGGCAATGTCAATGGTTTCGTTGTTGTTGGTGCTCAGTTGCCCAAAGGCATTGTCAAAGGAGCCTTTGGTTCCTAGGTCGTTCTCCTGACGGGCAAAACCGCCCCAGTTTCCACTGTTAAAATGGTGCAAGCTTTCGGTAAGTCCAAAGTTGCAGTAAATGTCCAGAATCAGATCTGTTCTTTCTTTTTCGGTATGGTATGTACAGGTAACGGAAACCTCTGCAAAGAAATCCTTTTCAAGTTGTTTTATAAACTTATGAAGTCCATCAGCAGTAACAAACGTCTGTATACCATCTAGGGGGAAATTTGTGTTGGTTCTTTTTTGGTATGGCATAATCCTTTTCTTTCATAGTTGTTCCCTATCAAAGTTAAAACGAATCTTTTTCCCGCGATTGGAGGAAATCCTTAAAAATTCTGGGGGTTTTCTCCCATTTCGCCCCTTTTTTAAGGGTTTTTGGGAAAACGAGAAAAATGGACCTGCCTAAAAGTCTGAAGTGGGCGAAACAAAAATTTTATATGAATCCACGGTTTTTGGCCGCTAGGATTAAGGCAAGATCGTTCTCGTTTTCGGTACCAAAAAGCGACTTCATGTGCCGTTTTCTGTTCTCGATGGAAGAGGGGGAGAGACGAATATGTTTTTCCAAATCCTTGTTCTTGGTGCCTATAGAAAGATGGTACAAAATCTTCTTGTCCTTTTCGTCCAAGTTGATGTTGTTGGTCATTTTCTTCCGAATTGCGGATAAGGCCTTGGAGGAATAATAGGGAGGATTCAAGACCACCGTTTTAACGGCTTCTTCCAAAGTCTTGGGGTCAATATCGGTCTTGATCAGGTATCCATCTGGGTCAACGGACTGCAAAATGCTGTTGATACGGTAATTGTCACTAAAAGAGGACATAAAGATAATCTTGGTCTCGGGCACCAACTTTCTCGCAAGAACCCCAAGATCCTCACCCGTTTGGGGTTGCTGTTCGTTGGGCGGAAAAAGTTGTACGTCCAAAAACAGGATGTCGTATTTAAAGGAGTCCACGGATTCCCTGATCATACGTTCGCCAAGCTCAAACGTATTTGCGGTATCCACAATAATGCTGTAGCCGTCAAATACCACGCGCTCCAAGATAAACTTGTACCCCAACATGGTCATTTCATGATCGTCAATGGCCAATATCCTCAATGTCTTCATATCCCGTTTTTCTTTAAGTTCAAACATTTACCATTACTTTACGTTCTGGCGCCTCCTTTGGATTCTGCCGAACAATATATTTTGGTTCCAAGGTCACTAGAACGGTTGTACCCTTTCCTTTTTTACTGTTTATTTGGAGCGTACCGCCCATTTTCTGCACACGGGAATTAAGGTTCCTGAACCCAATTCCCTTTTTGCCCTTGTTGCTGTCAAAACCTACGCCATCGTCCGCAATGGTCAGTTGGAGCAACTCGTCACGAAGCATAAATTTCACTTCGGCCGATTCTGCTTTGGCGTGTTTTACACAGTTTTTAAGCGATTCCTGAACGATCCTGTAGGCATTGATCTTGATATCTCCCTCTAGGTCGTCCCAATCCACAGCCTCGTCGTAGGTTAAGGAACATTTCATCCCGGAAGATTCGCTTATGGTATGTATCAGGTCTTCGAGGGATACAATAAAGTTATAAAATTTTTGGTAGGATGCGTCACTCAATTCGTGCGAAATCCCCCGAATATCTTCTTCAACCTCACGCAATTTTTCAATGAGGCTGGCCCGTTGTTCCACGGCATCCTCGTCCACTTTGTCGTTTAGACCACTGAGAAAGAGTCGAATCCCCAACATTTCACCCAACACCCCATCATGGAGTTCCTCGGAGATACGTTTTTTCTCCAGCTGTTTGCCTTCCTCAAATTTACCTTGTTGGGACAGCATGAGGTTATAGATCTCCTGGTTGGCCTCTTGTTGCTTTTGCTCGT
>JBCCUY010000200.1:0-6529 GCA_039196145.1 Bacteroidota bacterium | reverse complement strand
CGAATGCTTCATGTCCAAATTATTTAAGGGTTCATCCAGCAAAATATAATCGGTATCCTGAGCCACCACCATTGCCAAAAATGCTCGTTGTTGTTGACCTCCACTTAATTCATCTAAATAGTGGTGCTTGAGTTCATCCAGCTCCAAAAAATTTAGGGCCTCACTTATTTTTTCCTTATCGGTTGCCGTTAACCTGCCTTGACAGTATGGGAACCTCCCAAAACCCACCAATTCTTCCACACTTAATTTTAGATTAATGTGATTGGCTTGTTTTAGAATGGACAATTTCTTGGCAAGAATTCGGGTTTTATAGTCTTTAATATGCTTTTCATTGATTATAATATGTCCGTTTTCAGGATCGATCAATCTGGAAATAATGCCCAGTAACGTGCTTTTTCCTGCTCCATTGCTCCCAATCAATGAGGTGATCTTACCCTTGGGAATGGTAAAACTTATATTGTTGACCACGGTATTTTGGCCATAACTCATGGTTACTTTTTGCAGTTGGATCATATTTTTTTGGCTTTGAGAAGTAAGTACATAAAATAGATGCCCCCTACAAAATTGATGATGATTCCAATACTGGCATTGAAGTTAAATAGGTTTTCCACCAGAAATTGAGCCGTTAAGATGGCAACCAGGCAAATAAGGCAACAAGAAGGAATTAATATTTGATGTTTATAGCTCTTAAACAACTCGTAGGTTAAGTTACTGACCAATATTCCCAAAAAAATAATCGGGCCAACCAAAGCAGTGGAAACCGATACCAGCACTGCTGTCAAAAACAAGAAAAAGCGAACGGTTCTATGATAATCCACACCTAGGTTAATGGCATTTTCTCTGCCCAGAAGCAAAACGTTAAGTTGTTTAATTTTAGGTACGGCCAGTAGAAAACAGAACAATAATGCAGCTAGGGCATACCAGAGTAAACTAAAATTGATATCATTAAAAGTGGCATATAAGGTTCCTTGTAACATCAGAAATTCATTGGGGTCGATGATCATTTGTAAAAAGGAACTTATAGTATGAAACAAGGTGCCCAAAACCAACCCAATCAGCAACAAGCGATATATATTATTCTTTCCTTTTTTAAAAAGCAACCAAAACAATCCCAAGGCAAAACCAAGCATTAGAAGTATGGAGAAGATAAAATTCTCTAGGGAATTGACATTGGTAAACGTCTTATCCCCATAGACAAACACAATTATGGTCTGAAACAAAAGATAAACCGCTTCAAATCCCATTATGGAAGGGGTCAGAATCCGATTGTTGGTCAACGTCTGAAAGGTTATAGAGGCAAATGCAACAGCACAAGAAACTATAATTATGGCCACCATTTTTAGACCTCTTCTTTCAAAGGCGTAATGCCAATTGTTGGGAAGGTCGTACAACAAAAAAAAGAAGCACAGGAATAAGGCCAACACTATCAACAACACGATATTTTTTGTGATGGAGCTCATCGCTTTTTCAATAAAAGAATTAAGAACAAAATACCACCTATTAAACCTACCATCATACCAATAGGGATTTCAAAGGGAAAAATGATAAGCCTTCCCAGAATATCGCTGATAAGTAAAAAACAAGCCCCAAAAATTGCAGTATAGGGCAAGGTAGTTTTTAAATTATCGCCTTTTATCAAACTGATAAGGTTAGGTATTACCAGTCCTAAAAAAGGAATTGCACCAACGGTCACTACAATCGAACTCACGGTCAAGGCGACACAAAACAGCCCCATGTTCAATACATTTCTATAATTGAGCCCCAAATTCTTTGAAAAATTTTCGCCCATACCCAACACCGTAAATTTATTGGCATAGATATAGGTCAAGATAATCACTGGCAGACAGAGATAAATGGATTCGTAATTACCCTGGAGGATTCCAGAAAAATCACCCATCATCCATGCACCAATCGAATCCTGTCCCGCCCCAACGTCCTGCACAATATTCAACTGGAAAGCGAAAAATGTTGTGATCGAATTGATGACACCGCCAAACAACAATCCTACTATAGGCACAAAAACGACACTTTTATAACGAATGCCATCAGCAATTTTAATAAAGGCCAGACTGGACAAAAAAGTGGTAATTAGTGCAATTCCCACTTTTACCAAAGTACCCTCTTGTGGGAATAATACCAAGGCTCCTAAGATTCCAAGTTCGGCAGCATCCAACGTGCCAGCCGTTGTGGGCGAAACAAATTTGTTTTGGGTCATTTGCTGCATGACCAATCCGCTTATACTAATGCCCACTCCTGTAATTATCAAGGCCATAGTTCTTGGCAATCGACTCACTGCCATAAGATGATACTCTTTATTTTCCCATTTGAGCATGTCCAAAGGTGATATTTCATTGACCCCGACAAACAAAGAAATTAGCCCAAGAACCAATAACAGTATTACTAAAGAGAGAATACTAAATCTTCTATGTTTCGATCTTGCATCGATATTGTCAAAACTTTTTAAAGATGTACAACAAAAGTGTTTTACCCAAAAAAGACTCCAATCACCACATGGGTATTATTGGAGCCTTCATTTTTATTCATGAATGCACTACGTTTTTAATATATCCTTACAACATATCAATTACCTATTTCCGTTGTTAGCTTACCTACGATCCTAACACCTTCACCAACCACCTCGGATAATTGAGTTGCCTCAGCCGTGGTTGGGTCGATTGCATATACGTAATGTTTGCCTTCCGAAGGAGTGGCACTTACGATCAGTTGTCCATTTTCTGTATCGACATAGGGTGTTCTAAACTGCCAATCTGGGAGTGCGTTCTCAGGAAAATTTGTTACCCACTCAAAAGTTTCGGCCGCAACATCTACCACTGCAAAACGATCTGCATCCACACCAAAGGTTGCATCTGCATTGGTTCCAGGATACATGGCCAAAACAAAGCTTGTACCGCCAGTATAGTAAGCCCTAAACAAATTATGTCCCCCGGAAGCTTCGGTAATATTGAAGAAATAATCACTGTCAAATTCAAAGGTTCCTTGGTTGATCTTCAAAATTCCAGAGGGTACCGTAACCGTTTCAGCATCGGGAAAACTTGTTTGTCCCGCGGAGAAAGCGTAGAGGTCTCCATTTTCAACAACCTCTAGACCCGTATCTCCTTGGGAAAACTTTTGGCCAGCCACAAATCCTGTTCTACCCGTATCCTTGATTACTTGGTCGAAAGTAAAATCATCATTTAAAACAACCACATAGGTATTGTTATAATAATCAGAGGTAAATGCACTTGAATTAACACTCCTAGCCCCCAATATAATTTTACCTTCGTATTCGGCAATATCAGTGAAGTAGGCAACTTCACCCTCTTCCAGCAAATCATCCGTAGTCAAGGTAAACTCTTGGGAGGCATCGGTAGTAGGATCTACCCTATAAAAAAAGGCTTGTTGGGCAACTTCCGGTTCCCGTAACCTATCTGAATAGGCCAACACCAAGTGGTCCCCTATTTCTTCATAAATGTGAATGGAAACACCAAGGGCCAATTCGTTTCTTTTGGATATGGTCCCATCATCGTTCAATACATAAGAGGCAGTTGTACCGGCATCTGCTTGGTTATAAAGAAAACCATACAGCACTTCATCCTTATAGAAGGTCCAAATCCTGTTTCCTGGGGATTGCACCGCTTCTGCAGAAGTGGCATCAAAGGTGGTAGTAGCTGACAGTTCATCTGCCGAAACAATATAATCGTTTTCGCCTGAAGTGGCGGTAACCAGGAACATGGAAAGGAATTCCGGTTCTGGACAACCATCATTACTTGCAGGGCCAGCTTCCGTAGGGCAGGAGTCATTATCATCAATAATACCATCCGCATCGGCATCTTCCGGTGTTTCTGGGCAGCCATCGTTTGACACAGGACCCGCTACATCGGGGCAATTGTCATCAGCATCTGCGACACCATCATTGTCCGTGTCCACTATTTCTATTTCTGTGCCATTGTCATCATCAGAACAGGCGGTGAACGCCAGTATGGCACATATGCCTATTAGACTTAAGAATAGATTGGTTCTTTTCATAATATTAGTGTATTTAATTTAACTTTTTTGAAAATAGTATCTGAATTTTACCGAGAAGTTTCTTCCCGGCCGTTGTAAGCTAAAATTGTCGTATAGGTTTTCGTCCAAAAGATTTTTACAATCCAAAGAGAGGTTGTACTTGCCACTTTTCCATGAATATGTTAAAAAGGCATTGTGGCTTATCTGTTGCGGTACTTCGGCCCGATTGGATGCCTGAAAAACATCATAATCATACAAAAAGGCACCTACGAACAATAAGTTATAGCCAAAGCCCAACCTATTGTCTGGTAACCACAAATCATTTAAATAATAAGAGGCGTTTGCCTGCCCAAAAAATGTAGGTTGGTTTGGCAACGTAGATTTATAAAATGTTGAACCTTCAGTATAATTTTTTGGTTCCAAATAGGAGAAATTCACACTTGTGGTAAAACGGTCTTTGTAAGAATACCGCATTTCCATATCCACCCCTGGGGTTTTTACCAGTTCCGTGTTCTCGTAAGACCCCTCCCCTTGCGAATAACTGATGTTCAGGCGAATGTAGTCGCTTGTCCGCCTGTAGAAGAAATTAACATCGGTATTAAAGGCACTATTATTGTTTATGTCCCAATTGTAATTAAAACCAAGGTTGTAATTTTGGCTGGTCTCTGGCCTAAGGTCAAAATTGGCCAAATAAAAGCCAAATACCTCTCCGAACAATTCAGAACTAACGGGCAAGCGTACCGTATTTTCAAAATTGGCCTTTAGTTGTAGACCTTGCGTAATAAAATAGGTGGCCGTTGCGCCATAGCCCCATTTGGAATCCCGCTTGGTGATGGTTTCAAAATTCTGAATACCCAATTGTTGGGAAAGGTTCAGGAAAGCGGAAGCGCGGTACGAATACATTTTTCCAAAGACCGAAGTACTCAATTTAGACCCGAAGTCACTATTCATGCCAATACCAAGGATGTTACGGTTATTTACTCTTGGCCGCTCATTTATAAAATCGTCCACTACAACACGTTCGTCCCCTTTTCTGGAGAAATAGTTGGCAACGTTGTTTATGGTAAGTTTATGGCGATCATTGAATTGGTAATTGATATTGGTGTTGATCGTAGCATTGTTATTCCTGAATTCATAATCGGAATACTGTATCTCTCCGGGTGAATTGGATTCCTCGGATTCTCCCAACCAATTGTATTCCCTATCCGAAAGATCATAGTTATTGCCCTTTCCAAAGTTGTAATTGGCGGCCACGCTAAAGTCAAGACTGTTTAGGAATAAATCTTTCTTTTTGTACAAAATAGAAGGCATCACAATAGTTGAAGTCTGATACTTTTCGCCAAAGGCAAGGTTGAGATATGCTGGGTGCTGTATTTCATCATACTCCTTGCCCAAGGTGAAACCGAACAACAACTGATCGGCAAAAGGTTTGTTGACAAACCCAAGTTTGACAATTGCATTTTCGTTATGGTACACGTCATGAAAGCGTCTTACCCGTTGTGGTTCCTGGGACAATAAATTGGTTTCAAAATCCTTGATGGTGGCATCAACATAGTAGTCATTGTCCGAATAATTTTGATAGGCACTTATTTGGGTCGTAAATCCTTTGGCCGTAGTATGGCCGGCATTTACAAAAGTTCGGTGTGTATTAAAGCTTCCAAAAGAGTACGATGCATCTACATAGGTGCCTGCCGATTTTGTGGTAACGATGTTTACGGCACCCCCTAATGCATCCGAACCAAAATTAACGGGTACTACACCTTTATAAACCTCAATCCTATCGGCCAAGTTTATGGGCAGGTTGTTTATTTGAAATGCAGAGCTCATGGCATCCATGGGCATTCCATCTATAAAAAACCGAACATGTCTTCCACTAAGGCCATTTATTGTTACGTTGGTCCTGGAACCCAACCCCCCTTCTTGTTGTATTTTTACTCCGGGCGCCTGTTCCAAAACTTCCGTCATTCCAACGGTTGCGTTATGAAAAGGTTTAGCATCTATGGCAATGGCGTTAAAGCCCGTTTCCTTAATTTTTCGCACTGAGGATTTACCAATCACTACCACATCATTCAAAGCAAACGAAGGGTCCGGTTGCAATGAAAAATTAAGGGTTGTGGAAGACGTTACAGCTTCAATGGATAATTCTTGAGCAAGATATCCTACTACGGTACAAACAACAGTGTGTTTCTGAAGAGGTACCAAAAGCTCGTACTTACCGTCGATATCCGTATAGGTAGCATTATCGGTATTTTTCACAAAAACGTTCGCATTGACCAATGGAACCCCATCATTGTCCACAACCAACCCTGAAATCTTTGCCTCTTGCCCGCTACCGGAAAAGAAACACATAAAGAAGAAAACTATATGTGTAAGGTGTTTTGCACTTTTCATTTTCTACGCAAAAGGTATTTGATTGATTTTCTCCTTGTATAGGTTTTATACAATTGGTTAATTAATTGGATCCGATAATCCGTTCTATATTATACTTTGTTCATTATCAGTTTATTCTTTTGATGAATCGGAT
>JBCCUY010000199.1:0-6555 GCA_039196145.1 Bacteroidota bacterium | reverse complement strand
CGATCAAGCTTTAAAAGACCTTTAGACATTAATCTTTTTTTCCAGAAGAAAAAGGGTATATGGTTTTAACTGGATTTTATTAAGTCCCATTCCATTCGATATGTCAATACCAAGATGACCGACCGACCCTGTCATCAAGAAAATTAAATGGGATTGGAAACCTATTTATAGTTTTATACTATTGCTTTGGAACCAACTCAATAGTATTGTCGCTTGGAGCTCTTCGGGTTAACTCTGGGTCTATTCCAAGAAACTAGAAAATTTAAAGTTTTTAGTCCTCAGCACCCATTATTCCACATTATGGTCAAATGGATTGAAAAAGATGGGAAATCACTGTACTTTTCCAACGGGTTCTTCCATTGGCGCATAACCAATGGTCCTTTAACCGGCTAACTGCAACACGTTAACTGACCAACATTCCAACTTGGCACGGGAGAGCCAAATTCCATTCCCATGTTTTTTACTGTATGATTTCATTTTTATTCCTTCATGATATGGAATAAATGGAATTCTCTCATTAGAATTTTTAGTGGGAAATAGGTTCAGTACTTCCGTTCAAATTATAGTTCACTAAGCTACCTTGCACCAATTTTGTACAATACTTTTTGTTCCTCCTGGGCAGGATTTGTTTAAGAAGTGTTTTGGCGGTAATCTCCCCTATTTTCTCTGCCTGTAGGTCCATAGCCGCGTTGGGGGGGATTTGTTTAAGTAAATTGGTATTTCCAAAGGTGACAATTTGAAGTTTGTCCCTATATTCTTTGGGAAAACCGGTCAATAACGCTACCAACATATTGTAACTCTCATGGTCCAGACATAAGATCCCATCGTATTTTCCTTCTGTGACGATTCTTCGGATACTCGGAGCAATTTTATCTCTATGTCCCATTATGATTGATTCCGATGGCAAGGGCAACCCAAAATCAGTAATCGCCTTTTTGTATCCAATCTGCTTTGACTTGGTATTGAACTGTTCATCTTCAATTCCTATTAAGGCTATGTTGTCACATCTTCTTTTTTTGTGAAGATACTCAACAAGATTGAAAGATTCTTCAGCAAAATTGCTCAAAATCTGGTCACAATTTACCATCGGATTGGGTCTACCAAAGAGTACAATGGGGATACCATCGTTTATAGGGACGGACATACTGGTATTGGACTGTTTGTCGAGTGTTTCGCTAGCATTGCTTATAATAAGGCCATCCACATAACCACTGCTCAAAGATTCCACTACATGGGTTTCCCTTGAAGTTGAATCGTGGGAAACGGCAACCATCATAGTGTACCCTTTTTTCGTAAGATATTTCTCGATTCCAATGAGTACCTCAGCGTAATATGCGTCCATAAGGGTTGGGACCACCACTCCAACGGATCTAGTCCTACCTGAACGAAACCCTGAAGCCAATTTATTGTGACGATAATTACATGCCTTGGCAACCTCTTTGACCCTTTCTTTTGTGCATTCACTTATTTCTCTACTATCGGCAAGTGCTTTAGAAACGGTAGAAATCGAAAGCCCCAAAAGCTCTGAGAGTTCCTTCAAGGTAGTCTTGTATCCCATTTCAATCTATTTTTTTGCGTATCTTCTTTTCCCACTCCCAGGCCGAACCGATCATCATGGTTAAATTCCTTTTTACCTCCCATCCCAGTTTTTTATTGGCATGTTTAGCAGAAGAGACCAGTTGGGGTACATCACCCTCTCTTCTTTCAACTATCTCATAATTGAGTTTTTTCTCTGAAATGAACTCAAAAGCGGTTATTACTTCCAATACGGAATATCCTGTTCCAGACCCTAGATTGAATACCTCCATTTGTTTTTCATTCCGGTCTTCCAACAATCTTTCCAAGGCCTTTACATGAGCCTCTGCCAAATCAACAACATGTATGTAATCTCTTATCGGGGTACCGTCCCGAGTAGGATAGTCATTCCCAAAAACAAGCAGTTTTTCACGGATGCCAATGGCGGTTTGAGTGATATAGGGCATCAGGTTATTGGGCACACCGGAGGGAAGCTCCCCGAGCATTCCGGATTCATGAGCCCCTATCGGGTTAAAGTACCTCAATGAAATAATTGACAATCCATTATTAACGGCAGTGAGATCCTGCATGATCTCTTCTGCCATTTTTTTTGAATTGCCATAAGGCGAAAAGGGCCTTTTCATATCGGACTCTTCGGTTATCGGGACACTGTCTGGTTCTCCATATACCGTTGCAGAAGAGGAAAAGATGAAATTACCGATATTGTGCTCAAGGGTGCATTGGAGTGTGTTCAACAGGGAGCTAAGATTGTTATGGTAATATTCCAATGGTTTTTTTACCGATTCGCCCACCGCCTTTAATGCGGCAAAATGTATCACTCCCTTGGCATCTTTATGTTTATCGAAAACATCGTTGCACATTTCCCTTTGCGCCAGATCCGCGATTTCCAATTTTGGGCGTACACCGGTAATGGTCTCGATTCTTGACACACTATCTTCCGAAGAATTTGAAAGATTATCGATAAGAACGACTTCATATCCCGATTCAATAAGTTCGACTGCTGTATGGGAAGCTATATACCCTGTACCGCCAGTGACAATAATCTTCGTGTTCATTTAATGGTATTTAAATATCGCATATATTAATTCCTTCCTCTAGAGCTGTGAGTTTATCCGAATATGTAGGGATGAATTCCTGGGCAACAAAACCATCAAATCCGGTTTCATGTATGGTCTTCATAATTGCCGGATAATTCAGTTCCTGTGAGCTGTTTATCTCATTTCTACCCGGAACCCCACCTGTATGGTAATGTGAGATATAGTCGTGGTAATTCCGTATGGTCCTAATAACATCACCTTCCATTATCTGCATGTGATATATATCATAGAGCAACTTAAAGTTTGGGGATCCAATCTTGTTGGCCAAAGTGACACCCCATCCGGTATGGTCACAATGGTAGTCATTGTGGTCAACTTTGCTGTTCAAAAGTTCCATGACCAATGTGATTCCCGACTCCTCGGCCAATTTCACCAGTGGGTCAAGACCCGTGGCGCAGTTCTCCCAACCTTCCTTATCTGTCTTGCCGCCTTTGTTCCCGGAAAAAACGATTACCTGTCCGACCCCTTGGTCGGCCGCTTTCTTGATCAACGCCTTATAATTGGCTATCAATTGGGCATGGTTCTTCTTTTCGTTGAAACCGTTCTCGATACTGGCAAAGGAATCGGTACCCAATGAGCAGGTCACCCCATATTTTTGAGCAATCGTCCACTGCTCCGGCGTGAGCAAGTCTATTCCCTTAACCCCGATATCTTTGGTTTTTTCTGAAAACTCCTCTAACGATATATTGGGATAGCACCACTTACATACGGCATGGTTGATCTTTCCGTTCAATGGCTTTGATGTCATTTTCTCAAGCTCTTTGGTTTGCCCAAAATTTCCCAATGCGGAATCTCCCAGAAGTAATATCCCTAAACTGGTCAGCATTTTTTTTGAAGCAGTCCGTCTTTGTTTTGAATCCATTATCTACTGCATATTTTCATAAATGATTCTGAATCAATTTCACTGCTTGTTCTTGTGTAATGTCCCTCTGTGGTGAACCGAACATCTCATAGCCAACCATGAATTTTTTTACGGTTGAGCTTCGCAACAATGGAGGATAAAAACTCATATGCCAATGCCAATGCCCATTGCTTTTCCCATTTGTTGGGGCTTGATGGATTCCACTGGAATATGGGAAAGAGCAATTGAAAATCCGGTCATATGCAGAAGTAATCTTTGAAATCGCATCGGCAAAACCAGATTCCTCCTCTTCTGTCAGGACACTTATATCGGATTGATGTTTCTTTGGAACGATCATGGTCTCAAAAGGCCATATTGCCCAAAAAGGGACAATGACGGCACAAGTGCGGTTTTCATATATGACACGTTCCCGCAATCCAAGTTCTTGTGTGAGATATGTTGCCAAAAGGGACTTTCCATTGTTCCGGAAGAATTCTTTCTGGCTGCGATCCTTTTTTATAACTTCGTTCGGAAGGGTCGATTGACTCCATATCTGGCCGTGGGGATGGGGATTGCTACATCCCATGATGGCCCCTTTGTTTTCAAAAATCTGGACATAATTGATAAAATCATGACTTCCCAGCTCAGTATACTCTTTCTTCCAGGCCTGTATTACCTTTGCAATTTCTGACACATCCATCTCAGCAAGGCTCTTGCTGTGGTCCGGACTGAAACAGACTACTTTGCAAATTCCCCTTTCTATCTCAGCCCACAAAAGACCATCTTTTATCACCCCTTGGGCCGCATCTCGTTGGAGCGCCGCAAAATCATTCTCAAATATGAAAACATCTTCATAGTTTGGATTAATCTCACCATTGGCCCTTTTATTTCCGGCACATAAATAACAATCTGGGTCATATTTGGGTCTATTTTCATCAACTACTTCTTCCTCCTGCCCCTGCCATGGTCTTTTGGCCCTATGAGGGGAGACCAGTACCCATTCTTGTGTGAGTATATTGAATCTTTTATGTGAATAATCTTGTAATTGGGAATTCATAATGATTAATTTTAATTTATCTCATCCACAATGTGAGTTCCATCGGATAGTTCTATAAAGTACACCGAACATTCCTTATCAAATTTTCCGCTGTAGGCTTTGGCCGTAGATTCAATAAAGGTTTTTACCCCTTCTTTGGCAATAAGGTTAATGGTGCATCCTCCAAAACCACCTCCCATCATTCTCGCACCAAGAACATTCTTATCTTTCTTTGCTTGATCTACAAGGAAATCCAGTTCTTCACAACTAACCTTATATTGAGTGGATAGTCCCAAATGGGATTGGTACAACAGGGCGCCCAATTTTTTCAAATCCCCATTTTCAATAGCACTGGCTGCTTTAAGGGTCCTAGCATTCTCCTGAATCACGTAAAGGGCCTTTTGGTAGTTGGCAGGGGTGACTTCGCCTATTATTTTTTCCAAATCCGCCTCGGTCACATCCCTTAAAGCCCTTACACCAAGCAGCTCGGATATACGTTCGCAAGCTGAGCGCCTGTCATTGTATGCACTATCGGACAAGCTATGCTTAACATTTGTGTTTATTAGTACTAGTTTATGGTCTTTGAAATCTATCTTATAAGCTTCAGACTTAATTGTTCTGCAGTCCAAGTGAAGGGCATTGTCCTTTATTCCGAACATGCTGGCATATTGATCCATAATACCACATTTTACACCCACATAATTATGTTCGGCCTTTTGAGAAATCATAACCATTTCCTCTTTGGTAAGGTTGAGTTCAAACAATCTATTTAAGCCAAAGACAATACTGTTTTCCAATGCTGCAGATGAGGACATACCTGCACCTTCCGGGATATTTCCTTTAAGGACGATATTAAAATCTCCAATTATCTTATTTCTGTTCTGAATTTCCGCGACTACACCGTACAGGTAATTTTCCCAGTTTCCTTCTTTGACAGGACTTAATTTGTCTGTCTCAAATTCAATGGTACTATTTAAGTCCAAAGCGATTGCAGTGCATTTACCCGATACACTTTTTCCAATGGCAGCGATCATTCCCTTGTCCACTGCTGCAGGAAAAACATAACCATCGTTGTAATCTGTATGCTCTCCAATAATGTTTATTCTACCCGGTGAAAAGACCATCAAGGGCTCGGATTCAAATCTTTTTTTGAAGGCATCTTTGACATCACGTACCAATTCTTTCCTCATTTTGGCTCCATTGTTTTATTGTTAAGACCACACATAATCTTATAAAGTGTTTCTTATGATCAATTTGTTTGGGTTTTCATATTGGGCCTGTTCTTTGTTAAGAACCATTTCCGCCAATCGTTTTCCCATGGCTTTAAAATCTGTAGAAATAGTTGTCACGCCATCCGCAACGATTTCCTTTAGTAGTGTGTCGTTATACGAAATCACTCCAATATCCTCTCCCAGTGAATATTGTTGTTCTTTGGCACTTTTGAGGACCTTCAATAAACTTACATCGTCCGGTATAACGTAGAGTTCACCCTTTTCCAATACCTTAGACCCCAATTCTCCAACAACTTCGTGGTCAAATAAGTTTTCCTCACAAAACTTTAGGAAACCATTTAACATTCCCTTGGGCTGTTTTCTTTTATCAAAAACCAAAATCAATTTTTCGTATTTCTCAATCATATCAAGCACTTTGGACAAATTGTTCAAAACGGCTTTCTCAAAATTTTGGTATACGGATGGATATGACGTCAAATCAACATGGGTCTGATCCAGGATAAAAACCCGATCGCTTGGAAGGTTTTGGATATCATAATTGGTATCTTCCATGTTGGCGGGCATTATTACATAACTGTTGTAATTGCCAATATTGTCATTGATAAGTTTGCTGAAAAGTGTCCTGTTGAAATGATGAAAGTAAATATCCACCTGAATATGGTCCCCCAGATTATCTAGAAATGAATTGTACAGGTCTTCCTTAAAGGCATTCAATTCATCAAATAAAAGAAAAATCTTTTGCGAGATTTTAATGTCCGAATTAGCGACATAATAACCTTTTCCAACCACAGACTGAATTATACCTCTGTTTTT
>JBCCUY010000198.1:0-6621 GCA_039196145.1 Bacteroidota bacterium | reverse complement strand
CAGTCGGCCGCTCAGGTTGGGTTCAACGACCTGATGCCGGCTGTTATTTTACTCCCGTGAAGATAGGAATCTCTTGTTTTAGCCCTCGACTGCGCTCGACCTGACATGGAGTTATTTTTTGGACTCGACCAACTCTAACTGGTCCACACTCACCTGGGTGGTGAACATCCCATAATTGACTACTGCCTTTCCCTTTTCCAGGGTGTCGATGCTGCCCACTGCCTTTCCATCCTGCATACGAACACGGTCACCAATTTTGAGAACAGGTCTAGGTTTGTTCTTTTCCTTTTGGACAGCCTTTTTCTTCTCTACCTTTTTTTCCTGACGGACCTTTACAATTTTCTTTTCAAGCTCTTGGGCTACCTGCTTTTTCTGTGCTTGTTTGGCCTTGGCTTGCTTTGCAGTTGTCTTTTTCCGTTTGCTGTTCTCGGTTTCCACAATACGAAGGAGCTCAGAAATCAAGGGTCTTTTTTTGTTGTCGATGAAGTAACGTTCGGCTGCAGTGTTGACCTTATCGCCCAAATGGATCATTCGTTGGTTATGGTCATACAATTCCTGATAATTCTCCAGTTTGGATTTGATTTTGGCATTTAGTTTTTCCAAGCGTTCCGCCTCATCTCTGGCCTTGGCCTCCTCATCCTGAAGTCGAGACCCAGTCTGTACCATCTTGGAACGTTCTTTTTGTAATTTGGCAATGGTGGCATCAAAACGAACCTTACCGCGTTCTATCTTTTTCTTGGCCTTGTTGATTAGACTGTAGGGAATCCCGTTTTTTTGGGCTACCTCAAAAGTGAACGAGCTTCCTGCTTCACCCAAGATCAATTGAAAGGTCGGTTCAAGGGTTTTGGAATTGAACAGCATATTGGCATTGGTGGCATGCGGCAGTTCGTTGGCCAATGCCTTAAGGTTGGCATAGTGGGTGGTAATTACCCCGTGGGCCTCCCGTTCATAGAATACTTCCAAAAAGGCCTCTGCCAAAGCCCCTCCTAATTCAGGATCACTTCCTGTCCCAAATTCATCAATTAGGAACAAGGTTTTGTTGTTGCACTTTTTTAGGAACTGGTTCATGTTCTTCAATCGATAGCTATAGGTGCTGAGATGATTTTCTATCGATTGGTTGTCTCCAATATCAGTCAATATTTTATCGAACAAACAAACCGAACTTCTTTCATGAACAGGAATTAACAGTCCAGATTGAAGCATTACTTGAAGTAGTCCAATGGTTTTAAGGGTAATACTTTTTCCTCCGGCATTAGGTCCTGAAATGACAATAATCCTATTCTCCTTGTGCAACTGAATGGTCTGGGGCCAGGTTTTTTCATTTTTAAGCTTATTCGTCAAAAACAACAAAGGATGATAAGCATCCCTAAGGAAGAGTTCCTTCTTGGTGTTGATTTCGGGGAGTAGGGCATTCATTTCATCTGCATACTTGGCCTTGGCAGCTGTAATGTCAATATGGGTGAGATAAGCCTGTTGCTCTTGAAGCAAATGGGAGTGGGGACGTATTTCATTGGTGAGCTGGTTGAGGATACGTTGGATTTCCTCTTTTTCTTCAAACTCCAGATTGTTGAGTTCCCTTGCGTAGGAAAGGGTGGCTTCTGGTACAATGTAGACGATGCTTCCCGTCTTGGAACTACCCATGACGGTGCCCTTAACCTTTTTGCGATGCATGGCCTTTACGGCAAGCACCCTCCGGTTTTCCACGACAGATTCACGGATTTCATCCAGAAAGTCCTGACCTTGGTATCGCCCCAGAGCGGCAGCAAAGCTTTGATTGATTTTGCCCCGCACTTCATTGATGTGAATTCGGATACTTTTTAGCTCATCAGATGCATTGTCCCTGATTTCGCCAAACTTATCAATTACCGCATCAATGGCCGTTGGAATTTGAGGCTGCAGTTCCAACACAAGGGCGAAAGAGGTCAGTAAGGGATAATATTCCTTGAATTTTTTAAAGAATTTCTGATGGATTTCGGCCGTTTTGCAAATAGCCCCAATTCTTCTAAAGCCCTGTACCTCTAAGGTGGTATTTTCAATGCCCAACAGCTTAAGCTCCGGGTTGATGGCCTCAAATCCATGGTTGGGAATCCTATTATCATTGGAAAAAGAGGCCAAATACTCGGAGGTCTGCCCCAAAATAGCCTTTAAAACATCCAAATCCTGAATGGGAGCAATGTTGAGTGCTTCGGCTTTTCCCAATTCGGTATTGCATCGAGCTGCGACCTGTTCGGTTACGACAGGAAATTCTAAATCTTGGAGGGTTTTGGGATGAATGTGCTGCATTTTCGTTTCCTAGCGCGGCAAAGATAGGGAAAGCGCCTGTGGACGGAGGGGTTTAATGGTAGGTTCTAAAAACTTTTCCGTTTTCTTTTCCCATTATACTTTTTACATAAGTGTCAACCGCCTTTCGCATAGATATGGGGGTATGGCCAGGAAAGTAGTCCTTGTAGCGCTCATAGGCATCCTCCACCAATCCCAAGGAAACCACGTTTAACCTATATTTCCCATCTGACTCTAGCGCCGCTGCCTGAACAAAGCTATGAATACCCCCGTTTACCATGGCTGCACTCGCGGTCTTCACAACAGGGTCATCAGCAAGAATACCTGTGGAGAGTGTAATGGAGCCTCCAGGGCTCAAAGCATGACGCCCAATTCGGACCAGGTTAACCTGCCCCATAAGCTTGCTTTTTAGTCCTATATAATAATCCTCTTCGGTTAAGGCATCAAAGTCGGCCCATTTGGCTTCTCCGGCAATACAGACAATGGCATCAAACTTTCCTGTTTGAGAAAACAAGGCTTCAATAGAACTGCTATCTGCAATATCAACCGTAAAATCCCCGGAAGTTCTTCCCGCAATCAAGACTTCATGGTCTTGCTTTAAATATTCTGTAACCGTCTTTCCAATGGTGCCTTTGCCACCTATGATGAGTATTTTCATTTTGAGATGCGATTTATTTTTAGTCGAAAGTATTAAAAATAAACACCAATCGTCAACATTGCCATGGCTAAAACAGCTAGAAGCAAAACTAGGGGCAAAGCAAATCGAAGCCATTTGTCATAACCCACGTTGACCAAAGCTAAGGAAGCCAGGATAATACCAGTTGGGTTGATGAATTTAAAGAGTCCAACCCCATATTGGTAAGCGTTAACCATAATTTCCCTACCAATGCCAACACTGTCCGCCAAGGGCGACATGATAGGCATGGTCAAAACCGCCATCCCCGAGGAAGATGGGATAAAAAAGGTTAGTCCGCTATACATTAAAAATGTAACATTTATGAACAAGCCTTTATGCATTCCTGTAGTAATTTGGGTGGCATAAAACAATAGGGTGTCGCTCACCTGACCATCTTCCATTAAAACGGTGATTCCTCTTGCAATCCCAATAATGAAAGCAACACCCAATAAATCCTTGGCCCCGTTCATAAACTCTGTCACGAATTTTTTTTCATTCATTCGTGTTATGACCCCAATTAGCAAAGCGGCCGCTAGGAAGACCGAAGTCATTTCCAGAAACCACCAACCCAATTGCGAAACCCCATACACCATAATGAAAAAGCAGCTTGCAAATATGATCAGTACCAATCTCAACTTTCCGTTCAGTTTGATGGTTGCTGCGGTGTTGGACAGGGAAAAAAGTTGGGCTATTTCCTCCAATTGATCATAGATAAGGGAGTGGGAGGGATTCTTTTTGACCCTATTGGCATAGCGGATGATGTATGCAATGCATAGCGCCAATCCCAAAAGGAGCATGATAAGTCTACCATTTAGTCCTTCTGTCCAATTGATTCCAGCTGCATCTGAGGCAATGATGGTGCTGAACGGATTTATGGTTGAAGCTAAAGTACCAATGGAAGAGCCAATGTAAATGGAGGCTATACAGACCAATGCATCGTAGCGCGCGGCTAAAAAAATAGGGATTAAAATGGGGTAAAAGGCTATTGTTTCCTCTTCCAAACCAAAGGTTGTTCCCCCTAAGGCCACAAGAGTGGTCACCATAACAATAAGAATAAATTCCCTGCCCTTTAGTCTTTCTGCCAGCCAAGCAATCCCCGCTTCAAAGGCCCTGGTGGCGTTCACAATACTGATTAATCCACCAATAATGAGCACTAAAAGTATAATGTCTGCTGATTGCATAATACCCTTAAGCGGGGCTTGAATGAACCCCACAAAACCTTGGGGGGTCCCATCGAGCTTCATGTATGTATCTGGAATACTTATGGGTTTGGAAATGGCGCCCTCCTTAAACTTCTCTACCGGGATTTGGATGTGCAGGTTGTCTAGAGTCTCTTGCGTTGCGGGAAGTTCCGTTTGAACCGCACCACCTGACCTTAGAAATACATTGGCATTTGCATCGTAGGACAATCGATCATATTGCCCGGAAGGAACCAGCCAGGTCAATATGGCCACAACACCTGCAATAATAAACAGAACCGTATGTGCAGTGGGAAATTTGAATTTTTCGAGGACACTCATGCTGGGAGGATTTTTTAAGAACGACTGAAAGATATTATTTTTAGTTTTATTCGCTAAAAGCAAGCATAAGGAAGGCATGAACGTAACTATAGAACCCAGTTGGAAAGCGAAATTGGAAAATGAGTTTGAGCAGCCTTATTTTCAAAAGCTAACGCAATTTGTGAAACAGGAGTATCGAAACTATACTTGCTACCCAAAGGGACAGGATATTTTCGCCGCTTTTGACCACTGTCCATTTTACGAGACCAAGGTGGTTATTATAGGGCAAGACCCTTATCATGGCCCCAATCAGGCCAATGGCTTATGTTTTTCTGTTAAGGACGGTATTCCCCATCCACCTTCCCTGGTCAACATTTTTAAGGAAATCAAGACAGATGTGGAACAACCCTATCCCAAGAGCGGAAATTTGGAACGTTGGGCCCAACAAGGAGTGTTATTATTGAATGCCACTTTGACCGTTAGGGCTCATCAGGCGGGAAGTCATCAGAAAAAGGGATGGGAACAGTTTACAGATGCTGTTATCCGCACAGTATCCGCACAGCAAGAGGGTGTTGTTTTTCTCCTTTGGGGAGGCTTTGCTAAGAAGAAAGCCATGCTAATTGACCAATCAAAACATTATATCCTTACTTCAGGTCATCCATCGCCGCTAAGTGCCAACAGGGGACTTTGGTTTGGAAACCAGCATTTTAGCAGGACAAATCAGCTTTTGGCCCAGATGGGCAGGCCGTTGATAAGTTGGTGAATTACTTCTTTAGGTATTTGGCGAAAATATAAGGTAAATTCTTACGTTTACATATATAACTCCATACGAAAATTCTGATACGTTGCGCAGACTGAAATCGGTTTTACTTGTTGATGATGATGAAACCACCAACTTCCTGAATAAGTTTTTTCTACGACAGTTGGACAATAATCTTGTGGTGAATACGGTTGAAAACGGAAAGGAGGCTATCGATTTTTTGGCTACGGCGACCCCCGAAGAAACGCTCCCCTGCCTTCTGATTCTTGATACCAATATGCCCGTAATGAACGGCTGGGAGTTTTTAGATTCGTTTGAGGCACAATTTGACGATGGTCTGAAGAAAAATGTTGTTGTTGTTATGTTGACGGCGTTGGATACTGAAAAAACAACAGCTTTGGCCATGTCCAACCCCAATGTAAGGGATACTGCTCAGAAACCGCTGTCAGATTTAAAGTTTAGAGTGCTGATCAACAAACACTTCTCCTAAACTAGATTGTAGAGAAAGGTGTCTTCTGGCTTTATATTTTTTATGAGGTCTAAACTTAACAAACGGTCCTGTACCCTGTTTAGAACATCAGATGAGATTTGGGAATTGCCCCAATTGGTTTTGGAAAGCCAATCTTGAATATCCTCCAACCTTTGACCATATCTATTGGCCAATGTTCTGTCTATACTTGGAATGTGTTTGAATTCTGAGGTATACCTATTGATTACCTCCAAAACATGTCTGACTACACCAGGTTGGGATACCAAAAAACTTTCATTCGCGGCAATTACAAAACAGGGCCAAGGAGTTGCGTAATGCCCTAATCGCTTAAATATGCCTTGTTCTACCAAGGGTTTGGTTGTAAAGTATTCCCAAAGGAAATAGGCCCCTGAACCGCTGCTCAGGCTTTCAACCGCGCCTTGCAGGTTATTGATGATATCGAACTGAAGTATTTCGGTATTCCATTTTTGATCTTGAGCGTGCACATACGCCATTAAATGACTGCCGCTGCCCATTCGGCTGATTGCAATTGGATCTTTTTCCAACTGTGATACCGAAGTTCGATTACTGACGGAGGCCACATGGATTGCCCAGAGCAGGGGAGAGGAGACGTACTCCTGAACAATTTTGCTACCTCCCTCCAGTGCTATATTATTTACAATGCCCTCGGTAAGTACGATGGCCAAGTCGGTTTCGTCATGTTGCAGCATTTGACACATCCTACCTGTCCCTTCCGGGATATCTGTCCATCGTATGTCAATGCCGCGATTCTCGAACGCTCCTTCCTCAAGAGCCATATGCCATGGTAAATTGAAGTGCTCAGGAACACCTACAATCCTAATTTTTTTCATTCAATGATTACTTCAGATAAAACCTTTAAAATATTGTAATTCAATTATTTAATTGAATAGTATTT
>JBCCUY010000197.1:0-6651 GCA_039196145.1 Bacteroidota bacterium | reverse complement strand
GTCCGCTGGGGAAGAACAGAGGAAACTTACGGAGAAGACCCCTTTCTTACCACTCAAATGGGAACTTCGTTTATTGCTGAGTTTGAAAAGAAGGGTATCATCACAACCCCAAAGCACTTCGTCGCAAATGTTGGTGCGGGTGGCAGGGACAGTTATCCCATTCATTTCAACGAAAGACTTTTGGAGGAAGTTTATTTCCCAGCATTCAAAGCCGCTTTTCAAAAGGCAGGAGCATGGTCGGTAATGACATCTTACAACTCCCTTGATGGAAGACCCTGCACCGCCAATGATTGGCTTCTCAATCAAAAACTGAAAAGCGAATGGGGATTTGATGGATTTGTTATTTCCGATGCGAACGCGGTGGGAATTACCAATCTCATACATTTCACGACCCAAGACTATGCGGACGCCGGAAAGCAGTCTATAGAAAATGGATTGGATGTCATATTTGAAGTGGACTACGATGTGTATAAACAACATTATTATCCGGCTTTTGAGCGCGGTGAGATCAATGATAGCAAACTAAATGAAGCCGTAAGGAGGGTTCTTCGGGCAAAATTTAAACTTGGACTATTTGAAAATCCCTATGTTGACATTGAGGAGGCAAAAAAATGGAATGGTACCGAGGAGCACAGGAAATTGGCGAGACAGGCAGCCAGAAAATCCATAGTATTGCTAAAAAATGAAAGCGGAACCCTCCCTTTTTCAAAGGAAATAAAATCCATTGCAGTAGTTGGTGTGGATGCCACTGAGGCTCGATTAGGTGGTTATTCCGGTCCAGGAAACAACAAGGTTGACATTCTGGAAGGTATAAAAAGTAAGCTGGATGAAACAGCAGAGGTCAATTATGTCCCGGGTTGTGGCAGAGTAGCCGAAGAATTCGTGACTGTTCCAACAGAAAACCTTTTCTGTTACCAAGAGGGCCAAAAAGTACCCGGATTGCTTGGGACGTATTTTAATAACATCAGTTTTAATGGCGAGCCTGTCCTGACCCGAATAGACCCTAAAATTGAATTTAGATGGACCCTCTTTTCTCCAGAGGACAAAACCATAAACTATGACTGGTACTCGGCCAGATGGACCGGACATCTGGTTGCACCCAAAACCGGAGTGGTCAATTTAGGCATTAAAGGGAATGACGGCTATCGTTTGTACGTCAATGGTGAACTGTTCATTGACAATTGGCGGAAGCAAACGGTTCAGCAGCTCACCAAACCGTATCACTTTAAAAAGAATGAAGTCTATGACATCAAGGTGGAATTCTATGAATCCGCTGGGAATGTGTGGTTTAAACTTTTATGGGATGCTGGCGTAGAAGATGGGTGGAAAAAAGATATCAAAGAGGCGGTCCGGTCGGTTAAGAAAAGTGATGCTGCGGTCGTTGTTGTAGGTATTGATGAAGGTGAGTTTCAAGACCGGGCCAATCTTTCCCTGCCAGGCCACCAGGAAGAGATGCTGCGGGAGATTGCGGCTACAGAAAAACCAATAGCTGTGGTTTTAGTTGGCGGAAGCGCAATTACAATGACCAATTGGATTAAAAAAATTCCGGCGATACTTGATGTTTGGTACCCAGGGGATGAGGGCGGACATGCAGTAGCAGATGTTTTATTTGGGGATTACAATCCTGCAGGTAGGCTTCCTATTAGTTTTCCTTTGGATGAAGCACAGTTGCCTCTCTATTACAATCATAAACCTACCGGGCGTGGTGATGACTATAGAGATCTTAGCGGGAAACCCCTTTTCCCATTTGGATATGGTTTGAGTTATTCATCCTTTGACTATAGTGACCTTGATATGGATTCGAATGATATTAAAGCGGATGAAAGCGTAACCTTGCGATTTAAATTAACCAATACCGGAAATCATGAGGGAGACGAGGTGGTTCAACTCTACATAAGAGATCTCATTGCATCGGTCACTCGACCGGTGATGGAACTAAAAGGATTCCAACGTGTCCATCTGAAAAAAGGAGAATCCAAAGAGGTGGAATTTACTATAACGCCCGAATTATTGACGATGCTGGATAAGGACATGAACAGCATAGTGGAGCCAGGTAATTTTAGGATAATGATCGGAGCCTCTTCCAATGATATTCGTTTAAGGAAAATATTGACCGTGAAATAAACCGTGTATGAGAAGATCCCTCATTTTACTAGTGTCCATCTTACTTTATGGCTGCGCTCAAAACAATGAAAATCCAGCTTACAAAAATCCAGCGTTGGATACGGATTTACGGGTGGCCGATTTGCTGGCCAGAATGACTTTGGAAGAAAAAATCAGGGAACTCGATATGTACTCTGCCCATGACTTGATTGAGAGCGGCAGCTTATCCGAGGAAAAGGCAAAATCCATACTAGACGGTATGAATATCGGTTCGGTACGGGATTTTTATCCAGAAACTGCAGCAATTTCCAATGAACTTCAGAGGTACATCATAGAAAATAACCGCTTGGGAATTCCAGCCTTGATTATAGAAGAGGCTTTACATGGTTATCTGGGAAAAGGAGCTACAAGTTTTCCAGTACCTATAGCTTTGGCAAGCATGTGGGATATCGATACTATGGAAAAAATTGGTAGGGTCATTGGTTCGGAAACCCGTGCGATGGGCGTGCACCTCGTTTTGGCCCCTACATTGGGATTAGGAAGAGAACCCAGATGGGGACGCGTGCAGGAGACCTATGGCGAAGACCCCTATCTGGCTGCCAGAAATGGAGTTTCCATAATCAAGGGCATGCAAGGAGAAGATTTAAGCCAAGATGACGCCATCGTGGCCGAACCCAAGCATTTTGGCATCCATAGCATTCCTGAAGGAGGTAAAAATACAGCTCCCGTTTACATTGGGGAACGTGAAGCCAGAAGCAATTTTTTATATGTCTTTGAAAAAGCTTTTAGGGAAGCCGGCGCCTTGGGAGCCATGGCCGCCTATCACGAATGGGATGGTGTTCCCGCTGCAGGAGATCCATGGCTGCTAAAAAAACTGTTGCGCGATGAATGGGGATTCAAGGGAATGGTAATTTCAGACTTAGGGGCTATTGCAAAGCAAGAATTTGTTCATAAAACGGCAAAAAATTCGAAGGAAGCCATCGCAAGTTCCATTAGAGCTGGATTGGACATGCAGTTCTACGATTACAAACACGAGGTTTTTAGACAAGGGATTTTGGATGCCTTGGACGAAAAATTATTGCGTATGGATGATATCAATAGAGCCGTGTCGAGCGTGCTCTATGTAAAGTTTGAGCTAGGGCTTTTCGAGAATCCCTATATAGATACCGATTTGCAGCGAAAGCGATATGGAAGCAAGGAACATCAAGAGGTTGCATTGGATGCAGCGCGCAAATCCATCGTATTGCTACAAAACAACAATAAGCTCTTACCCTTTGGGAATAAAATCAAAAAAATTGCGCTCATCGGAGAACTGGCCAATCGGGTGAACTTAGGCGGCTATTCACGAAGACCGGAAGATGAAATGCCGCTATTGGACGTTTTTCAGGAAACGGACTACGAGGTAAATTATGTAAATGTCGGGGTTCCTGCGGGTATTATGGAAGAGATAGACGAGCGTTTTCTGCGCACTGAAAATGGGGAACATGGACTTACTGCGGAATACTTCATCAATCCAGATTTCTCGGGAAAACCGGCCTTGATACGAACTGAACCCAAATTGGAGCAATATTGGCATAATCTGAGTCCTGCTCCAGGAATACCCAGCGATAATTTTTCCATACGTTGGTCCGGTTATCTTATTCCGGAATTGAATGGGGAGTATGATTTTCAATTGTGGGCAGATGATTTGGGGAGACTTACCATTGGAGATGAAGTTTTGATTGATAGTTGGGATGTAAAATACAAGAACTCTTGGTCCAAGAACAGCTTACGCCTGCAAAAAGGAAAGAGGTATCCCATTAAAATGGAGTTGACGGAGTATGACGAGTTTGCAGATATCAAAATTCGTTGGAAAATCAATCCGGACAACAATAGCGAGAACATGTTCGAAAAAGCGGTAAGTGCTGCGCAACAGGCCGATGTTGCGGTTTTGGTTCTGGGAGAAAAAGATGGTAACGGGGAAGGCCGGGATAAAGTGAATCTTGAACTCAATCAATACAGTAAACGACTTTTACGGGAAGTGGCCTCCACTGGAAAGCCTATAGTTCTTGTCCTTCAAAACGGAAGGCCATTGGTATTGACCGAAGAAATTACTCTTGCGGACGCAATTATGGAAACTTGGTATGCAGGGGAAGAGGCCAGTCAAGCCACAGTTGATATTATAAGTGGAACCATAAATCCCTCAGGAAAACTTCCAATTTCCTTTCCAAGGTCCAATGGGCAGCTACCCATTTATTACAATCAAAAAAAATCGGCCAATGCAACCTATGTAGACGAAAGCAATCAAGCCTTGTTCCCCTTCGGATATGGATTGAGCTATAGCAGTTTTGAATATTTAGATATTGGGATTGGAAAAACTGAGATTTCAGCAACAGAAAATCAAGAAGTTCGTGTTACCCTAAAAAATACCTCCTCCCTATTCGGGACTGAAATAGTTCAGTTGTATGTAACGGATAGCTATAGTACAGTAAGCACACCCAGGATACAGCTAAGAGGTTTTGAGAGAGTAGCACTGAAGCCTGGGGAAACAAAGGAAGTGATCTTCACCCTTCAACCTGATGATTTAAGTCTTTGGAACAGAAAAATGGAACGTGTTGTGGAACCAGGACATTTTAAAGTCCATGTGGGCTCGGCTTCAAATGATATTCATTTGACCGCAGAATTCGACGTCAACTAATTTTGGTAATTTACCCTTAAAACCCAGAAAACGATGGAACGAAGAACCTTTCTAAAAAAATCGACAGCGATAGGGGCAATGGCGGTGATGCCAATATCCCTAAAGGCATTTGAGAACATATCGGACAATGGTCCCTTACGAGTCGGAATAGTGGCAGATGTGCATCAAGACATCATTTATGATGGTGTTGAGCGACTGCGATTTTTTATGGAAGATATGAATAAGCGTCAGCCGAATTTTATAATACAATTGGGTGACTTTGCCCTGCCCCGAAAACGGAACGGGGCGTTTTTGGATGTTTGGAACCAATTCGAAGGTGCCAAATATCATGTGTTGGGCAATCACGATATGCGTGATTTCGGATTTACACGAGAGCAGACCATGGAGTGGTGGCAAATGGAAAAACGATACTATGCTTTCGACAACGGCGGATTCCATTTTGTTGTTTTGGACGGCAATGATAAAAACCCAAAACCTTGGTCTGGCTATGATCGTTATATTGGCAAGGAGCAAAAAGAATGGTTAAAAAGGGATTTGCAAAACACCAAAAAACCAACCGTTGTGTTTTGTCATCAAAGCATGGAGGCCGAAGGAGGTATTGCAAATAGAAAGGAAATCAGGGCTATTTTCGAAGAGGCTAAAATATCCAAGAACCAGTCCAAGATCATCGCCTGTTTTAGTGGACACCATCATAGTGACTATGTAAAGACCATAAATGATATTCCATACATTCAGATCAATAGCATGTCCTATAAATGGGTGGGAGATGAATATCAGTACCGCCGTTTCGCACCCCATATAGAAGCTGCTTACCCCAATCTAAGCAAGACCTGTCCTTACCGCAATCCCTTATATACCTTTCTAACCTTGGACGCGGAAAAAAGCACATTGCAATTGGAAGGTAGGGAAACCCAATTCATTCCCCCTACCCCATATGAATTAAGGATACCGAATGCACAGGATATGCACAGTACAATCACAGAACAAAACTTAAAGTTTTGAATACGACTACTTGAATATGATCATGGGACAATGTAAAATGCCTTTTGTATTGTCCCATAATCATATCATTAAGAAAATAGAAAGCAATAGGCCATGAGCCCTCTCTTTTCTATTATGTTGCCGTTTTCCCGGTCTACGGATACACTTTTCCCGATTCATCATAACTGAAGTCTTGTTTGCAGCTAACATGGGTGATAATTCATAGTGGTTTTGTGTCTCCCCAAAATAAAAGTACAATTCAAACGGATGGATTTCGACGGAAGAATCCTGCTGATGATTCTACAGCGAACTCATAGCCTCGGTGGTTAGTTTAAATGTCGCACTAATTTGTTTGTTGGGGTGTTTTTGGAACATATCGGTCTTTCTTCCATAGATTCGTACCCACTTTTTTAGGGTTAGGCTTAAAAAAACAAATATGGTCCGAGGCCTTCCCTTTTTTTGCCTCATGGCACAAGGGATATGCAAAAGGAATCCGACTAGGACGGGTAAAGACTTTCCAATCACTGAGGAGGGATTCGCAAAGGACTCTCACCCCGCGGTGGACAAACCGGTAAAAAGGGTTTGGGAATTAAAAAAACCCAGCATTACTGGGGTATCAATTTAGTGATCGCGGAAGGATTCGAACCGTTCTTCCCTTGTTAGATGTTATTGAAGTCCATTATTTCTTTTTTCTCAATAGCCTTATAAAAACAACCAACTGCACAATGACCACCATGATGAAAAGTGCGGTTAATGTGATTTTATATTCCAGTCCAAGGCCTTCCCAATTTGATAACAGGGAAATATTCCCAAAAACATTTGTGAACAGGATAGCGATCAGCAGCATTGCCTTCGATGAAGTCTGGACGCTGAATATCTTGAACTTATAG